>CAZMAC010000851.1:0-1007 GCA_964564085.1 uncultured Hyphomicrobiaceae bacterium | reverse complement strand
GCTGGAGTCGTCCCTCGAGGTTGGCGATGCCCACCGTGTCATGCGGCCCGGCGAACCGCCGACAATCGAAGCTGCGGAAAACCTGTATAACGGCCTCTTCTTCGATGCCGAGCGTTACGATCTATCGGCCGTCGGCCGGGTGAAGATGAATATTCGTTTGGAGCTGGAATGTCCCGATACGGTCCGGACATTGCGGCCCGAAGATATGATTGCGGTCGTCAAAACGCTTGTGGCGTTGCGAGACGGGCGCGGCGATATCGATGACATCGACCATCTGGGCAACCGCCGGGTCCGCTCTGTCGGCGAACTGATGGAAAATCAATATCGGGTCGGTCTGTTGCGCATGGAGCGCGCCATCAAGGAGCGTATGTCATCGGTCGATATAGATACGGTCATGCCGCAGGATCTGATCAACGCCAAGCCTGCTTCTGCGGCTGTTCGCGAGTTCTTTGGGTCCTCGCAGCTGTCTCAATTTATGGACCAGACGAATCCGCTGTCGGAAATCACGCATAAGCGCCGTCTCTCAGCCCTTGGGCCGGGCGGCCTGACACGCGAACGCGCCGGTTTCGAAGTCCGGGATGTGCATCCGACCCATTATGGCCGGATCTGTCCGATCGAAACGCCGGAAGGCCCGAATATCGGCCTCATCAACTCATTGGCGACCTTCGCGCGCGTCAACAAATATGGCTTCATCGAGAGCCCCTATCGGCGCGTCAAGGACGGAGCGGTTACCAGTGAGGTCATCTATCTCTCCGCAACCGAAGAGGCTCGTCATAACGTCGCCCAGGCGAATGCGCCGCTCACAAAGGACGGCAAGCTTGAGGAAGATCTCGTCGTTTGCCGCCATGCGGGGGACGTGCATCTCGTGCCGCCGGACCAGGTTGAGCTGATCGACGTGTCGCCGAAGCAGGTTGTCTCGGTTGCCGCCGCGCTCATTCCGTTCCTGGAAAATGACGACGCCAACCGCGCGCTCATGGGCTCGAACATGCAGCGTCAGGCGGTGCCGC
>CAZMAC010000850.1:0-1009 GCA_964564085.1 uncultured Hyphomicrobiaceae bacterium | reverse complement strand
AGGGGCGCAAGGTCGGCGAGAAAATCTTCCGTCATGGCGGTGAAGGTCTGGCCGAAATGACCGCCTGGCTCATGGCCACAAGTGGTGCCGCCAAGCCCAGCCAGGTCGCGATCGCCATTGAGGTGCCGCATGGCCCTGTGGTCGAGACGCTCATTGAACGCAGCTTTTCCGTCCACGCAATCAACCCGAAGCAGATGGATCGCTTCCGTGATCGCTTCACCCTGGCCGGCGCCAAGGATGACAGTCGCGACGCCGAAACCATGGCTTCCAGCTTGCGAACCGATCCTCGCTGTTTCCGGCGCCTTACCGTGGCCGATCCTGTCGTCGTTCAGTTGCGTGAATGGTCGCGGATCACTGAAGACCTCGGCGCCGAGCAGGTTCGGCTGACCAACCGCATGCGCGAGCAGCTCTGGCGTTATTTTCCGGCGATGCTCGAACTCGACGGAGATCTCGGCGCTGAATGGTTGCTCGACCTTTGGGAGGTCGCGCCTACACCTGCCAAGGTCCGCCGCATCCGCGAGACGAGTGTTGCCAAGCTTCTCAAGCGGAATCGTATCCGACGTTTCGGCGCCGCCCATGTGTTGGATATTCTCCGCCGTCCGCCGGTCACTCTCGCCGAAGGAACCATCGAGGCGGCCTGTGCTCATATTGCGATGCTGATCCCGCGCATCCGCCTCTTGAACCGTCAGATTGCTGACGCACACCGCCAGCTCGACAGGCTGACGATGAGTCTCACCATCCCGGACGAGCCGGTGCCCGATCAAAGGGAACCGCATGACGCCGTGATCCTGGCATCGCTGCCGGGCGTGGGGCGCATCGTGCTTGCCATCCTGCTCGCAGAAGCCTGGGATCCGTTGCAGCGACGTGACTACGCCGCACTGCGTAGCCTGACCGGCGTCGCGCCCGTTACCAAGCGCTCTGGCAAGATGCGCATCGTCGTCCGACGCCTCGCCTGCCATCCGCGCCTTGCCAACGCCGTCTATCATTGGGCACGCGTTGCCGTGCAGCG
>CAZMAC010000849.1:0-1014 GCA_964564085.1 uncultured Hyphomicrobiaceae bacterium | reverse complement strand
TGTCGGGACCAGTTGGCGGCCGTACATTTCCTTCAAAAGCGCGTCACGGTCCGCATCGAGCTTTGGCGCTGGGTTTCGCGTTTGCGGATCGGTAAAACCCGACAGCTTGATCGGGTTGCCCGCCATGAGCAGAGTTCCAACCTCCGGATCGTCGGCTGTTACGACCATATTCCGTGAGCGGACATGGGGATCGGTCAGGACTTTATCGATGGTATTGATCGGGCCGCATGGAACGCCCGCATTGTCCAGGATCGTCAACCATTCATCGATGGTCCGTGCCTGAAGTGCCGCATTGATCGCCACCGCCAAAGATTCAGAATTTTCCGTCCGCAGACCGTTGCTCCCATAGCGCGGATCTGCCGCCAGCTCCGGCGCGCCGATTGCATCCGCCATCTTCTTGAACAACGCATCATTGCCTGCCGCGATGATGATCCAGCCGTCCTTCGCCTCAAAAGCGGCAAAGGGTGTAATGGCCGGATGGCGTGCGCCCAAAGGCCCTGCGACCTCGCCTGTCGCCGCATAGCGGGCTATGGCGTTCTCCAGAATCGCGACCTGACAGTCGAGCATACCGACATCGACTTTGATCGCCTCGCCAGTGAGCGCGCGATGATAAAGGGCCGCATTGACGCCCACTGCCGTAAACAGGCCCGCCGTAATATCCCCAATCGAGGTCCCAACCCGCACAGGCGGCTGGCCGGGATGTCCGGTCACGCTCATAATACCGCCCATCGCCTGGACCACCATGTCATATGCGGCGCGCTTCGAATAAGGCCCGGTGTGGCCGAAACCGGACGCGGCCGAGATCAGTCCGCGCCTGCCGCTCGCGGCGACGCTCCATGAGAACCGCTTCGCGGCCGAGGCGGCGGCCTCGGACGAGCTGGTCGAGGCCTATGACCGCCGCCGCGCCGCGGTCCAGCCCTACGCCCGCCAGCGCTTCGCCGAGGCCTATGGCGAGGCGCCGGATTACGGCTGGTACGAGGACAAGGCGCGGCAGTATTCGCGGCCCGAGCGCGC
>CAZMAC010000848.1:0-1017 GCA_964564085.1 uncultured Hyphomicrobiaceae bacterium | reverse complement strand
TACGACGATTTGAAAAACCGTTTCCGTGCGCCGGGCGATTTCGCGCAGGCCTATGTCATAGCCCATGAAATCGGCCACCATGTTCAAACATTACTCGGTATCACCGAACAAGTCATGAAAGCGCGCGCCCGTTCCAGCCAACGCGAAGGCAATGCAATCCAGGTCCGTATGGAACTTCAAGCGGACTGCCTTGCGGGTCTTTGGGCGCATCATGCACAGCGCCAGCTTCAGATTTTGGAGCCCGGCGATATTGAAGAGGGCTTAAACGCGGCGGCCGCTATCGGCGATGACCGGATACAGAAACAGAGCCAGGGTTATGTCGTGCCGGACGCGTTCACCCACGGCTCCTCAGAGCAGCGTGTTGCCTGGTTCCGGCGCGGTTTCGATAGCGGCGAGTTTAAAGTTTGCGACACTTTCGAGCGCGGGTTTTAGGGTGTTAACAATTTCGCTTTTCAAGCTGAGACCGCATTAATGATGAAGGTATAATTATCTGCGTTGAGGCAATGGTGTAGTGGATACGAGGTCTTGTATATGCTAGGCCTCTCCTCATAAGGTGTAAAACTTCAAGCCCTTATAAGTGTGATCTGTCTCAATGGGAGTTTTGTCCATGGCTTCTGTGCATTTTGATTCTGGCATGAGCGACGACCAGCGCCGTCAGGCTTTGTACAAAGGCGATATATTCATTTCTTCGAAATCACCGGCCACGCAAGCCCTGATCAACATTGCGCGCAAAATGCTTGAAGATGCATTCGCGCCGCATGATCCGAGGGAGATTCAACATCATTCGACGCCGGAAGCTGTCGCAGCGATTTTGGGGGATTTAAAGCCCAAATTCATCCATCATCCCGAATGCAAGAAACTGATCCCTGAGATCATGCGGGAACATGATGTAGATCTGGACAAGCTTTATTTCGATGTTCCCCGTTTAAGGTCGTCCTATCCGAGCGGCTTTCTGTCGAGCGGGATCGCTTATGCGTATCATCCTCACAGCGATACATGGTATTCCGCGCCAATGAT
>CAZMAC010000847.1:0-1018 GCA_964564085.1 uncultured Hyphomicrobiaceae bacterium | reverse complement strand
TGCGGTGGAAACGGACGGGGCTGCTTTTGTCGAATTGCACACGACGTTCTCGGGCATTGCTCTGCGGGATATTATCCCATCTCCTTTGCGTGCTGTCGTCGGCATGACGCCGACCACAGCGATTATTGTACGGCATAGCGGCAGGGCTTTGCTTTTACGACGCAGGTTGAGTGACTTTGCCAGTTGCCGCAGCTCGTGGACCTTGCGGCTGCGATCTTCCACACCGACCAGGGCAGACCGTACCTGGCCTTGGCCTGCGCCGACCAGGCCTGGATTGCCTTCCTTTGCAGGGCGGCGATTCGGGCGTGCCCCTTCTGGTTTGCCTTGGTTTCGATGAAACGATCTTTGCACTGATAGGCTAGTGCCTGGGTTGGAAATGATACATGCAGCACGGCGGCAGCCACCGCTGCAGCGGCGAGGCTCGAAATAGCGTTGCGGGTCACGGTCTTTCTCCAGTTGAGCGGTCGTCCGGTTGGCGGTTGCCACGCCAGGCACAACACTTGACGGTTAGGGGCAAACTGTTGCTATGGCTCTACTCTTCGGCACCCGTGGGCCCGCGTGTCGAAACCGCGCCCCGCCGTGCCTTTACGCAGCTTGCGGTCGAGTTCGCGCCGGCACCTCCGCCGAGCCCTGTCGCACGCGCGTTTGAATTTCGACGCGGAACCTTGACCGTACGCCACAACCTGCCCTGCGGCATTTATGGCCTGATATCCGCAATAGGCTCGCGCCTCCGCAGGCTGGCTCGTTGTCAGACTTATGCCCATGAAAACGACAAGGCCGGCCCCGGCGAATGCCAATATTCGCAATGACATGTCGGCTTTCTCCTCTTTCAGCTTGATCGGGATGGCGTATGCTCCGCTCCTCAATCAGACCTGCTTGTTTGTCGCAGAAACATGCCGGGAGGTTCATCTGTCGCGGGAGAAGAAGCAATTGGTCATGGCCGCTCGTTAAGCAGCCACAGTCGGAGAGTTCCGGTCCGTTTCTCCCCGTCCGGCATTCACTGAGCACACGGGAAGAC
>CAZMAC010000846.1:0-1025 GCA_964564085.1 uncultured Hyphomicrobiaceae bacterium | reverse complement strand
GAAATCCTGTGAGTGCTCGCGGCAAATGGGGCAGGATTTCCCGCGGGGCGTACTAGTGGAATCCTGGCGTGGCTTGATCCCCATCCAGGCGGCGAAATGTCTCCCATTCTTAAAGGTCGATGCATCCGGTGTCAGGCTCGCAAGCGCCGTCGCTGCGATCAGCCCGATACCTGGCGTGCTCGCCAAATGCTGGCTGGTGGCATTGCTGCGATGGAAGGCTCGCAACTCCTTTTCCATATTTGTGAAGCTTCATGCTGAACATTCAGCTATAGCACCAAGTTGCAGGTTCACCTGTTCGATCATGTGCAGGAGACTGCGAAGAACGCCCCGGGCGATCTCCGGCAGATGGGACGGCGGAGCTTCCTCGACCAGACGAGCCAGATCGGGCACTTTACGAATGCCCTTTCCGGCAACGAAACTGTTTTTTTGTCGGCCGCGATCAGGCAAGCATCGCGGCAGGTTCGGCCAGATGCGCGCACCCGTCCTCAAATAGCGCAGCGATAGGACAGACATAAAAGGGCGTTGACCAGCATGGTGCGCTGTTTGCTGAGAAGAGCGCGTCCACGATGCAGCGCACCCGATGCTTGGGCTTCGAGGCTCTTGACCGGTACGAAGCGCATGGACGGCCGACCGCCGGCTTCGCAAACGGCCTCGGCATCGATACTGTCAGACCTGCCGCGTTTGACGAATGGCCGGGCATAGGCTGGCGGCACGAGCCGCACCTCGTGTCCCAAGGCGCCGATCTCACGCGCCCAATAATGCGCGGTGCCGCACGCCTCCATGACCACAACGCAGGGCGCAAGCTTCGCGAAGAATGGTAACATCTGTGTACGCTGCAACTGACGGCGCAGGACCGGCTGATGGCTGGCATTCACGCCATGCAATTGGAAGACGGTCTTGGCCAGGTCGATTCCGATCATGGTAATCTGCTTCATGGATGGCTCCGTTCACTCGTGTCCAGTCATGACACCCAATTTGGCGTTTCGACGCCGGGAGCGGGAGCCATCCACCCCATCACGATAAAC
>CAZMAC010000845.1:532-1028 GCA_964564085.1 uncultured Hyphomicrobiaceae bacterium | reverse complement strand
GAAAACGGCGTTGTCGACGCGGCGATCGTAAAGGCGGCGAAAAAGGTGGAGGCGACCTATTTCTACCCCTTTCAGTACCAGGCCACAATGGAGCCAATGAACGCAACGGCCCGCTGGACGCAGGATCGCTGCGAGGTCTGGTGTCCGACCCAGAACGGTGAAGCCGCACTTGCCGCTGCTGCTGAAGCGGCCGGGCTTCCGCCGCAGCAATGCGAAGTCTACAAAATGCATTTGGGTGGCGGCTTCGGACGGCGCGGCGCGTTCCATGATTATGTACGCCAAGCCGTGCTGATCGCGCAGAATTTCCCCGGCACGCATGTCAAGCTGCTCTGGACGCGCGAGGAGGATATGACGCATGGCGCGTATCATCCGATCACGACGGCCAAGCTCAGTGCCGGGCTCGACGAGAATGGCGATGTGGTTGGCTTCCGCGTGCGGATCGCCGGTCAATCGATCCTGGCTCAGGTCATGCCGCAGCGTCTGAAGGACGGCACAG
>CAZMAC010000845.1:0-522 GCA_964564085.1 uncultured Hyphomicrobiaceae bacterium | reverse complement strand
CCCCCAGGGCGATCATCGGATCAGCTACAGCTTCCCAAACCTCAAGGTGGACCATGCCATGCGCAATCCGCATGTGCCTCCTGGGTTCTGGCGCGGCGTGAACGCCAATCAGAATGCGATTTACACGGAATGCTTCATTGACGAGCTGGCACATGCGGCCGGCAAGGACCCGCTGGAGTTCCGCCTGAAGTTGATGGAAAACTATCCGAAGAACGTCGCCACGCTCAAAGCCGTTGCCGAAAAGGCTGGCTGGGGTACGCCTGCGCCTGAAGGCGTTTATCGCGGTCTTGCGCAATGCACGGCGTTTGCCAGCCAGATTGCAGCGTGCGCGGAAGTTTCAGTAACCGACGGACAGCTCAAGATTCACCGGATCGTCGCGGCGACCGATCCCGGCTATGTCGTTAATCCGCAGCAGGTCGAAGCGCAGGTGGAGGGTTCCTTTGTCTACGGCCTCTCGGCCATGCTTTACGGCGAATGCACGGTCAAGGATGGCCGCGTCGAGCAGGAGAATTTCGATACGTA
>CAZMAC010000844.1:0-1028 GCA_964564085.1 uncultured Hyphomicrobiaceae bacterium | reverse complement strand
TCGACCATCAGCACGGCATCGCCCGTTCCCGCGACTGCGAGATCAAGCTTGCTTTCCTTGATCTGGTCGATGGTCGGGTTGAGAACGTAAGCGCCCTCCATAAAGCCGACTCTTGCAGCACCGACGGGCCCCATAAACGGGATACCCGACAGCGTCAGCGCCGCAGAGGACGCAATCATCGCCACAATGTCGGGATCGTTTTCCAGATCGTGAGAGAGCACGTTGATGATGACCTGAACTTCGTTTTTAAAGCCCTCAACGAAAAGCGGACGAATCGGGCGGTCAATCAAACGCGACGTCAGCGTTTCTTTTTCGCTTGGACGGCCTTCGCGCTTAAAAAAGCCGCCCGGAATTTTCCCAGCGGCATAAGTTTTTTCCTGATAATTTACGGTCAGAGGGAAGAAATCCTGGCCCGGTTTTGCCTCTTTTGCGGCAACGACCGTCGCAAGGACGGAGGTCTCGCCATATTGGACGACAACCGCGGCGGTTGCCTGACGTGCCATGCGGCCGGTTTCAAATTTGAGCGGACGGCCGCCCCAGGTGATTTCTTCACGATGAATATCAAACATTCGTATCATTCCAATCATTCGATTCCGGGACTGGATTGCCCCGGACGTTCTGTTTCTGTCCTATTATGTGCCGTTAGCCTTAGCCGAAAATTTGCTCCGCGAATAGAGCAGAGTGATGCGTAATCCGCTTGAATCAGGATTTGCTCTCACGCTTGAGGGGCGAGGCGCGCGCTGTGTCTACGTCTCACGCTCAGATTGCGCTGAAACGCGATCACGAAACCGGCATACGGTCTTTTGGGCGGCTGAAACCCCAAGCGGAATGCGCTTGCTTGCTAGAGCCTAATCCGCTCCGACTGAATCAGAGCGTCGGCTCTAATCTTATGTTTTATCGCGCTTTCCGAGCGGCGAACCGGTATCCACTTCGCCTGAAAGCGCTCTAGATCAACCTGCGTTTAATCGGAATCGATTAAGCGCAGAAAAGTTGATCTATTTTATAGGGTTAGAGCAACTGTCCGCGTC
>CAZMAC010000843.1:0-1034 GCA_964564085.1 uncultured Hyphomicrobiaceae bacterium | reverse complement strand
ATATATATATATATGGGCTCATCGATCCGGACGTTGAATTCGGTTTCCGCGGGCAGAGCGTTTCCGCAATTTGCCTAATTCTACTTTGTCACATTAGCCGTGGTGCTTAAGGCGTCCCTGGGCCGGCGCCCATGACAGGGCACGAACGTTGGTGCTGAGCCTTGACTTTGGCTTGTTCAAGCCGTCTGCCGGACAGCACTGTGCCGAGATTATCGTAGACGATTGAGGTCACCCCCCTAGATTGCCAGCCATCTGCTGATGGAGGTGCCGATGGGACGTGGGCTGGACAAAGGGCGGCCAAGGTGCGGCGTCGCAAGGCGATGGTCAAAAATCGTCATGAGGCCGAGGCCGTGGCTGACAGGGTGGGAGCCCCCCTTGCTGGTGGGGTTGAGGTGCCTTCTTACAAGCTGTCAGAGGCGTTGCTCGTCCTTGCGGCGCCGTTTCGCCCAGAGGACGAGGATTTGGAGCTTTTCGAGAAAGCTGTGAGTTTGGCGGTGACCGCATGGAACCTATCGTTGTTTTCAGCTGCCGGTCGGCGGGAACAGATCGACAATTTGCTCGAGGACGAGGCGCTGATGAAAGATCCGAAGACAGGGGGCAAGTCGTCGGGCTCGATCCCGAGTCGGTCTGCTTTCCGGGAGGTTTTATATGGGTTGATCGCCCGCAAGGACGTTTTGTATCCACATGATCGGCGTTTAGTGATGAAAATCAATATTACCGAGAAGCAAGATGAGTATAATCTTCAGGTTCTATCGAAGTTATTGCCGGATTCGCCAAAAAATGAATAGTAATTCTATTTTACGATATAAATATTGAACCGCAGTTGTTATTGTTTTATACTGTTTTTAGTCAATAGACGCCATAAGGAGGTAGCTGTGAAACGCGCTGCGCACCAAGGGCAAAAACCGCCCAAGCGCCGTGCTAGCAAACTGGACCCCTTGTCGAGCTGGCCAAGCGGCTGAGCGCGACCATCGAAGACTTCGCCGATTGCTTTCGCTTGAAGACCCAATCTGTGCTGCCCCAAGCGGAGCTCT
>CAZMAC010000842.1:0-1041 GCA_964564085.1 uncultured Hyphomicrobiaceae bacterium | reverse complement strand
TACCTAATTGGGCGTGTCTTCTTATCTGGCTTTGCAGCATCTGTCGAACGGTAAGACCCTGTCTGGAAACTCCTTGAATCATTGGAATCGTTTGTGATTCTGTGTCTGACGCCAGCGAGAGAGGGAGGCGTCGGATGTGGAGCCAAGCGGATCGGACGAAGTACGAACGGGGTGACCTGCGGTATCCGAGCGATTTGACGGATGCGGAGTGGGCGCTGATCGAACCGCACATTCCGCCGGCCAAGCGCGGCGGTCGACGACGCGAGGTCGATGTCCGCGAAGTGCTGCAGGGCGTGCTCTACGTGCTGGAGACGGGCTGCCAGTGGCGCCATCTGCCGAGGGACTTCCCGCCCCGCAGCACGGTCTGGGAGTACTTCGATCTCTGGCGCTATGATGGCACGCTCGATCGCATCCACGAGACGCTCTACCTTGCGCTGCGTGAGATGGAAGGGCGGGACGCCTCGCCAACCGCGGGGATCATCGACAGCCGGACGGCGAAGTCGGCTGAAAAGGGGGGCGCAAACCGCAGGAAACCGGCTATGACGCGGGCAAGAAGACCAAGGGCGTCAAGCAGCATCTGCTCGTCGACACGCTTGGCCTGATGCTGCGGGTCGTGGTCCATCCGGCGAACGTGCAGGATCGCGACGGGGCGGCGCGGGTGCTCGACAAGCGCACCCGCAGGCGCTTTCCCTTCATCGAGGTCGTGTTCGCCGACCAGGGATATCAGGGACCGGCCGCCGCCACAGCGGTCGCGAAGACAGGCAAGTGGACGCTGCAGATCGTGCGCCGCGATCCGGGAACGAAAGGCTTCGCCGTCCTGCCGAAACGATGGATCGTGGAGCGAACCCTCTCCTGGATCAGGCGCAACCGCCGTATCGCGCGCGACCTCGAGCATCTCGCCAGATCGGCTGAAGCCTTCATCAAACTCGCCATGATCAAGATCATGCTAAGACGCTTGGCACATTGAGATACTTCGCGGACAGGCTCTCAGATGCAGCACGCGCTCGAATAGCGCCCAAACGTCTGGTTGAGCAGCGTGGC
>CAZMAC010000841.1:0-1044 GCA_964564085.1 uncultured Hyphomicrobiaceae bacterium | reverse complement strand
GGAAACGTGTGTGATGATGCCGAGGTATCTCCAGAAGCGACGTCGGGTTTGGTACGCTACTTTGGATATTCCAAAGGTGACCTTGCCCCGTGATCCCGGACCAGGGGTTAAAGTAACCTCAGGAACGGGAGACCATGATGACGAGGCAGACGCGACGGCGGTTCACGCCGGAATACAAAGAGCAAGCGGTGGCGCGGTTGTCAGAGGATGGCGTGACCTACGCCAGCCTCGCGGCCGAGTTGGGCGTGACATCCGGTCAGCTGAAAAGCTGGCACCTCGAGCTGCTGGCTGCAGGTTCGGCGGCAGCACTGGCTCAGAGCAAGGCCGAGGCGGCGGAGTTGGCGCAACTGCGCCGTGACAACAAGCGGTTGAAGGAAGAGAACGAGGTCATGAGGAAGGCTTCGGCTTTTTTCGCTCAGTGGGCGGCGAAGACATGATTGCGAAGCTCGCGTTCATCGCTGCCCACGTCACCCATCATTCGATCCGGTTGCTCTGCCGTGTGCTTGGCATCAGCCGGAGCTGGTTCCATGCCTGGCAGCGCACGGCCACGGAACGGGCGGCGCGTGCAGCCCGCCACGAGACGCTGATCGAGGAGATCAAGGCGATCTTCGAAGAGAGCAAGCAGCGCTATGGCGCACCTCGGATCCATGCCGAGCTGCGTGACAGGGGCCACTGCGTCTCTCGCAAGCTGGTTGCCAAGCTGATGAAAGAGAACAACATTCGCCCGCCCAGGCGCAAGCGGCGCATGCCGATGACCACCGACAGCCGTCATGGGTATGGTATCGCGCCGAACCTTCTCGACCGGAACTTCGAGATCACGGTCCCCGACACGGTCTGGTTGGCCGACATTTCGTATATTCCCACGGATGAGGGCTGGCTCTACCTGGCCGCTGTCAAAGACCTCGGGACGATGGAAATCGTCGGTTGGTCGATGTCAGAGCGCCTGAAAAGCACGCTCTGTGAAGATGCTCTGAAGATGGCCATCCGAAACCGACGACCGCCCAAGGGCCTCGTTCATCACTCTGACAGGGGCGTTCAATATGC
>CAZMAC010000840.1:0-1046 GCA_964564085.1 uncultured Hyphomicrobiaceae bacterium | reverse complement strand
ATATTTCAGGAAAACTTATTGGGAATGGAGCAAAATTTGCAAACCTTGATCTCACCGGTAGTTTTGTTCGTGGAATAAACTGCGAGGGAGCAAGCTTTCAAGGCCGTGTATCACTCTGTGAAAACTTTGAAACATCAGATGAAGTTTGGCTATTAGATACAAAAATTGATGGGCCATTAGATTGCCGAAAAGGCTTTTTTAATAATGGCGACGGATTTGCGCTATTATGTGACCGCATTAAGGTCACCGGCGGTGTATTCCTTGCTAATGGGTTCGAAGCAGTAGGCGTAGTAAATTTTGACGGTGCAGAAATTGGAGGTCCCTTTGTTTGTAGTGGAGGACTATTCAACCACCGCACAATAAGTCCTCTAGATAATATCGAAGACCCCCTACGAGCCAGTTTTGCCTTGGTCCTCCAAGGGGCAAAAATCCAAGGCACTCTTTGGCTCGGTTCATCTGGGAAAACGTATCCTGAAAGCCCTAACATTCAAGGCTCGGTTAATCTTCAAAACGGCTACACACAAGAATTAGTTGATAGCATTGAGGCTTGGCCAAAGGGCCCCGTTGGACTAAATAAGCAAAATATCCCGTACGCAATTCTGCTGGATGGTTTCACATATGAACGGCTGACACGGGGAGCTCCGATTGACGCAAAGACACGGTTACAGTGGTTATTAAGGCAGCCCGAAGATCATCTTAAGAAGAATTTCCGGCCTCAACCTTTCGAACAGCTCATCAAAGTGCTCCGGGAGATGGGGCACAACGATGATGCAAAGGAAATCGGCTATTACAGAGAATATTACCGATCGCGTCGTCCGTGGAACCTGCAGCAGGAGCTAAATCCATTCTCGTGGATCTGGTATGCCCTCCGCTGGCTGTTTCTCGAAAAAGCGCTTGGCTACGGCTATTACACACACCGGATGATTTTCCTGGCGTTGGCTATGTGGATCGGTTTCGCGCTGATCTACAGGCAAGCCGCCGATCAGGGGCTGTTCGCGCCCGCGAGCCCGTTTGTGGTGATGAACAAGACCCTGGTGGACCAGAAT
>CAZMAC010000839.1:0-1047 GCA_964564085.1 uncultured Hyphomicrobiaceae bacterium | reverse complement strand
CGTATCACGATGATTTCGGATTGCTCAGGTCCGAAATCCTCGCAATCCATCGCAAGGCTCGGATCAGACAAACCCCTCATAGTCCCGCCGAACGAAAAGCCCATAGCGCTCTTTCCAAGGACGGCTCCAATGACCGAAGAGGTAACCGTCGTTTGTTCCGCCTGGCACAAACAAAAAAATCTGGATCTCTATTTCGAGCAGCATTCGCGTTCGCTGTTGAACCAGACGATTCCGGTCAAGATCATCTATATCTGCGACGGCGGATTGACACTTGAAGCGCCTGATTCGCGGGTGACGATGGTGAGCGTTTCTGATGGCATCCGGACGGCTGAGGCTTTCAATATCGGCCTGATGCTCACCAACACGCCCTATTTTGCCGTCCTCAACCTTGACGATTTTTATTTCGAGAACGCGCTGGAGATTCATATCGGCGCCATGAAGCAGCTCGATGCCGACGCCTTTTTCGGCGATTGGGAACTCCGCTTTACAGAGAAAGGCGACACAAGCCGTCCGTGCTTTGACCTTGAGCAATTACGGCCATGCCAGAACTGGCCCCCGGAGCGGCAAGACGGGCTCCGGCTCGGCAATGGCGATGGTCATCGCGGCACCTGGGGACCGGCGCCGCTTTACAAAACCGCAGCGATCAAAGAACTGGGCGGCTATCCGAAATGGTTCGGCGACGGATCGCCGATCCCTACAATCATCGATTGGGTCGTCTGGCAACGCTTTATGCATGCCGGCAAACAGGTCTCGCGCGGCGCGGCCGTCGTCGGCTCCTATTATTCGAACCCGGAAAGTCAGCAGGAATTCCGCAGCGGTCACGATACGGTCGTGGCGGAACATCAGCGCTATGAGCAATTCGGCGCGCAGATCTGAGCCGTATCGTCCTTGCACCGCTAGAGCGTCGGATCTTTACTTGGAACCAGTTACGACGCTCTATCTATTTGTTTTGGCATCGGATTTATCCGATCCCGGCTCGGGGGTCGGGACGCGCAACCGCTACGCATCCCCACCTTCGTGGGGACATGCTTTTCGGTCCGATGCTCT
>CAZMAC010000838.1:0-1048 GCA_964564085.1 uncultured Hyphomicrobiaceae bacterium | reverse complement strand
AAAACAGACAGCTCTCCAGGCACCGTCTGTCAGATGAAGTCATAGCTTTTACACAACAGTCAGCTTTGTCCGCGTCTCGATTGTTGAAACCAACCGCAGCGAACGGGAGGTTTGAAAATCGCGCCTCAGCGTGGTTTTCAATGACCGGTTCGGTGAAATCTGCTGCGGCGCAATATTCAGGTCGTCGCAGGCGCGAACCTCGATTTCGACATTCTGCACGTGCATCCGCTGCACTCGTCTAAGTCCGGAGTGTCCGCATTTCCGCCGGTACGGCCGAAGACACTTAGGTCTGTAGCTGGCACATTTGATTCAGAAGCGCTCTGGCAGCAGTCGGGTGCGTATCAGCCCTTACGCTATGCCCCCAAACATGAGAATTTTACCTGAATAGTGCTCCACGCGAAGGACGGGATAGTCCCGTTTTTACGGTACGAAAGTGCGCCAGCTTTATGCCTTTGATTCCAATGAGTTGGATCGGGGCGGGGAGATGTATGACGTGGAGCTTTATCGGAAAGTCCGGCTGACGTGCCATCAGGATGGGATGAGCGCTCGGGAAGCAGCCTTACATTTTGGCATCAACCGTCGCACGGTTGCCAAGATGCTGAAGCATTCCATTCCACCGGGTTATCGGCAGGATACGGCCCGCATGCGGCCGAGGCTTGATCCGTTCACCGCGATCATCGATCAAATATTGATTGATGATGCCGATCGTCCAAGGAAGCAGCGGCATACTGCCAAGCGGATTTTCGAGCGCTTGCGTGACGAGCACGGTTTTCGCGGCGGCTATACGATCGTTGCCCATTATGTTCGCGAGCAACGGCAGCGCAGTCAGGAGGTCTTTATCCCTCTTGAGCATCCACCTGGCCACGCTCAAGTGGATTTTGGTGAGGCCCTGGCGGTCATTGCTGGCGTTGAGCGCAAGATCCATTTTTTTGCTTTGAGCCTGCCGCATTCGGATGCCGCTTTTGTCAAAGCCTACCCTGCAGAGACGAGCGAAGCGTTTTGTGATGGCCATGTCTCGGCCTTCGCCTTTTTCGGCGGTGTTCCGCTC
>CAZMAC010000837.1:0-1049 GCA_964564085.1 uncultured Hyphomicrobiaceae bacterium | reverse complement strand
TCTAAGCTCCTGCACGGTTTTACGCGGAAGGATCACGCCGGGCATTCCGGCCGCACCGTCCGGCAGGGGCGCATCCATCCGGGCGAGGCGGTGGCCGTCAGTCGCGACAGCCCGCAGGTGAGCGCCGTCATCCGTTTCAATGGCGTGAAAATAGATGCCGTTCAGATAGTAGCGCGTTTCGTCGGTGGAGATTGCGAAACGGGTTTTCTCCATCAATTGGGCCAGATCGCGCGCCGGGATCTGGAAATTGTGAGACATGCCGTCAAGGCCGAGCTCCGGGAAATCGTCGGAAGGCAGGCTGGCAAGCAAAAATCGGGAAGGGCCGGCCGTGATCGCCAGTCGTCCTTCATCGGCTTTGCCCGCCAGCTCGATTTGCGCGCCGTCGGGCAGCTTTCGGACGATGTCGTGAAGCGTGTGCGCCGGGACGGTGGTGCCGCCGGGCTTCATGGTTTCGGCGGCGGCGGTTTCGGTGACTTCGATATCGAGGTCGGTTGCTTTGAGCTGGAGCGCGTTGTCGGCTGCGTGAAGCGAGACATTGGCGAGGATCGGAATGGTATTTCGCCGCTCAACCACGCTGGTGACATGCTGCAGCGCTTTCAAAAGCGTGCTTTTTTCGATCAACAGCTGCATGGCCAAATCCCTTCAATGTGCTCCCTAAAGCTTGTTTCATCGCCTCGGACTGAAACCAAGCCAATATTTTTTAGCTTCACGCACGTTCGGACGGAAAACCCATATTGACCCAATTTTTATGGGGCCACGGCTTTTCGATCCGATTACCTGAGCTTTACAATTTTACCACGCCGCAGTCCTGTCAATCCATGCCTTGCCGTCAAGTTCTCATAGGAACTGAGCGCGAATGCAAGAACCCAAATTACGCCAAGCCCGGCACTCTGGCCGGACTTGGATCGTTATTCGCGTCTTAAACCATTACTAGTGTGATGATCCAGAAGTTCGTCGCATTGTGCAGCAGGCTCAGAACGAACTTTTAGATTCTCAAATCACACTAGGAGAATCAAATTACTAATGGTTCGACCCAAACAGACGAATCC
>CAZMAC010000836.1:0-1050 GCA_964564085.1 uncultured Hyphomicrobiaceae bacterium | reverse complement strand
CAGCGCCGTCACGCCAGAGGCGCGCTTGCAGCGCGACATCAGCCGTCTGCCGGAGGGCGAGGGCGAAAAGGCCGCGAAGAAAAAGTTCAAATCCTATCCGATTGGATTCTTTCACATCGACATAGCGGAAGTCCGTACCGAAGAAGGTAAGCTCTATCTCTTTGTCGCCATTGGTAGAACCAGCAAGTTTGCCTTTGCCTAGCTGTATCAAAAGGCTGGAAAAATGAACGCTGCCAAATTCCTGCGCCATCGGATCGATAATACTGACTTGTTTCCGATGCGAGTGCAGCTTTGCGAGAAATGCTGAATTACTCGCTCAACACATGCTTTTCCGCAACCGTTCCATCCGCGTTGAGCCGGTAAATCATCGGCACCCCGGTCGCCAAATTGAGCTTCAGGACCTCCTCGCGGCTCAGCTGATCGAGCTTCATCAGCAAGGCGCGCAATGAATTGCCATGCGCGGCGACGATGATGTTCTTGCCGGCTTGATAATCCGGCCAGATCTTGCTTTCGTAATACGGTAAGACGCGCGCGGCGGTATCTTTAAGGCTTTCGCCGCCCGGCGGCGGCACATCGAAAGACCGGCGCCAGATATGAACTTGCTCCTCGCCCCAACGTTTGCGTGCATCGTCCTTATTGAGGCCGGAAAGATCGCCGTAATCGCGTTCATTGAGCGCCTGATCCTTGATCGTCTCAAGACCGGTTTGGCCGAGTTCTTCAAGGACCAGTTCCAGCGTCCGCTGAGCACGTTTCAAAGCGCTGGTATAAGCGAGATCGAAATGGATGCCTTTTTCCTTAATTAAGCGCCCCGCGCGGCGTGCCTCCTCGACGCCGTTTTCTGACAGATCGACGTCCCGCCAGCCGGTGAAAAGGTTGAGCTTATTCCACTCGCTTTCGCCGTGGCGCACCAATACGAGAAGATTATCCATCACGATCCTTTTGAGACTAACGCGGCAAGCATTCAATTGAACACCGGTTCATCCCGCCTCAAAGCCCGAGCACGTCCTGCATCGAGTAAAGGTCGGGCGGCTTACCTTTGCCCCAGAGTGC
>CAZMAC010000835.1:0-1050 GCA_964564085.1 uncultured Hyphomicrobiaceae bacterium | reverse complement strand
GAATATATTACGAGTCGAGGACAGCCCAGACCGGAACATGGTCAGACGGTTTTTCCCAGCCTCGGACGTATTTGTCGATGCCGGCTGCTCTCAACGTTCCCGTTGCTTCCGCGGATAGCAACAAGTGATCGATGCGAATGCCATAATTTTTCTGCCATGCTCCGCCTTGATAATCCCAGAATGTATAGAATTCGGCCTCATCCGAGCATAGGCGGATCGCATCGCGCAGACCGAGATTGGTCAGCTTACGAAAGGCTTGACGGGTTTCAGGACGGTAGAGAGCATCGCCTTCCCAAGCGAGCGGATCATACACGTCGCTTGTAGACGGAATGACATTATAATCGCCTGCCAGAATGAGAGGCTCTTCATAAGACAACAACGTGGCCGCGTGTTCATGGAGCCCGGACATCCACTCCAGCTTGTAATCAAATTTGCTGCTATCAGCCGGATTGCCGTTAGGAAGGTAGATTGAAGCGATACGCCATGCTTTGTCAGGCCACCCAATGACAGCTTCAATATAGCGCGCCTGGTCGTCCTGGGGAAAGGTGGGCAGCCCCGCCGTAATGTCGCTCAGAGGCCATTTGGAAAGTATCGCGACGCCATTATAGGTCTTCTGCCCAAAAAGCGTAATGTTGTAACCGAGATCTTCAAAAATCCTTCGCGGAAAAGCTTTATCTTCACATTTCAGTTCTTGGACACACAAAGCATCCGGTTGGGCTCTGCGAAGCCAATCGGCTACAGCTTCCGCTCTCGTTTTGATTGAGTTTACATTCCAGCTTGCAATTTTGAAGGGCATTATTGAAACGACCGCAACCTATGATAATGACCAAAAAATTTAGCGGATTCTGAGGCAGAGTGTGATGGCTGTAGCCCAGAATCAACATGTCTTATCGAACTCATTCACGCCGCTATTTATGACTTGTTTCATTGGGCATGCATATCAGAATAAGAAGACACGTGGTAAGCTTGTGGGCGGTAAGGGGATATAATGTTTCGTTTTATTAAGGTAGTTTCGGTGGCCGCCCTTGTTACAGGCACAAGTACGAATGC
>CAZMAC010000834.1:0-1051 GCA_964564085.1 uncultured Hyphomicrobiaceae bacterium | reverse complement strand
CGACGAAATCTCGGCAACGCAGACGAAGATCATGCTTAATTTGGCTAATCCAGCGGCGGCGTTTCGCTGGTGGCGCCTGTCTGCCGATGGGGTAGGTCTTGCGCGTATGGAGTTCGTCATCAGCAATCATATCAAGATCCACCCAATGGCCTTGATTGGATTCGATCAGCTCAAGGACGAAAATACGAAACAAGCCATCGCTGAATTGACATCCGGTTATGAGAACAAGACAGAGTATTTTATCGAACGCCTTTCCGGGGGGCTGGCTCGTATCGCTGCATCGCAATTTCCAAAGTCTGTCATCATCCGGATGAGTGACTTCAAAACGAATGAATATGCCGGGCTGATCGGGGGTGTGGAATTTGAGCCGAAAGAAGAAAATCCTATGATCGGCTTCCGCGGCGCATCGCGCTACTACTCCTCGCGTTATAAGGATGGTTTCGCGCTCGAATGCCGGGCGATACGCCATCTGCGTAACAATCTCGGCTTCAAGAACGTTGTCCCGATGATCCCGTTTTGCCGGTCGGTTAAAGAGGCAGATCGCGTTCTCTCTTTCATGGCTGAAAACGGTCTGGCGCGCGGAGAAGACGGACTTGAAATCTATGTTATGTGTGAAATCCCCTCGAACGTCGTGCTTGCCAAATCCTTTGCCGAGCGCTTCGATGGCTTCTCGATCGGCAGCAACGATCTGACCCAGCTGACGCTCGGTATCGATCGTGACTCGGAGGAGTTGGCTGAGCTTTTCGACGAGGAGGACGACGCCGTAACATGGATGATACGCCGGGCGATCGAGGAAGCGCATCAAGCGGGCGCGAAGGTCGGTCTCTGCGGACAAGCGCCGAGCGACAAGCCGCACTTCGCCGAATTTCTCGTCGCCTGCGGGATCGACTCCATTTCCGTCAGCCCGGACAGTTTTATCGCCGTTAAAAAACACGTCGCTGCCGCCGAACAAAAACGCGATGGGTAAGCTTCGGAAAGACAGCATTAGAGCAACGCGCGTCCAATCGGACGCGGACAGTTGCTCTAACTCCATGGAATAGATCAACTTGAC
>CAZMAC010000833.1:0-1052 GCA_964564085.1 uncultured Hyphomicrobiaceae bacterium | reverse complement strand
GAAATCGGATATCTGGCGCACGCTCTGCGCGAGATGACCAACGCTCTTTATGCCCGGCTTGATACCATTGAGAATTTCGCTGCCGACGTCTCGCACGAGTTGAAGAATCCGCTCACTTCGATGCAAAGTGCTGTTGAAACGTTACCTCTTGCTAAAAAACCGGAAGATCGGGAACGTTTAATGGACGTTATCCGTGATGACGTGCGGCGGATGAATCGCCTGATTACGGACATCTCCGACGCCTCACGTCTTGACGCAGAGCTGGCACGAGAGGGCCAAACGCCAGTCAACGTTGCCTCCACTCTTGATAGTGTTTGCGCGGCACAACAGGATGTTCATCGCGAGTGCCCCGTCAGATTCGATTTTCAGATCAAAGGTGTACCCAAGGCCATTGCCCTGTCGCCACGAAGCCCGTTCAAAGTCTACGGGCATGAAGGACGGTTAAGCCAGGTTGTGAGCAATCTTCTGGATAATGCGATCTCGTTCTCGCCAAAGAACGGCAAAATCCGGATCTTTTGCAGTCTTATGCGTAAGTCTAAAGAGATCGAAATCGCTATCGAAGACGAAGGCCCTGGCATTCCTGAAGAAAATCTTGAGAAAATTTTCGAGCGCTTTTATACGGACCGGCCTGAACATGAGGAATTCGGTAAGAATTCCGGTCTTGGGCTCAATATCTCGCGCCAGATCGTCACGGCTCACAAGGGACGGATTTGGGCCGAAAATCGGACTTTGCCCTCTTCGACAAGAAAACAAGCCGACGGCGAGGAAACAGTGCAGGTAATCGGTGCAAGATTTATCATCCGTTTGCCGATTAAAAGCCGTGACTCTTGAGACAGAACTCGTTTATGGAACCTGTGTTTCGCTTGGCAACAATGCGGCCATCCTTCAAGGCAGATCGGGAAGCGGAAAATCCGATCTGGCGCTGCGCTTCATCTTCACAACTCCATCGGAACTCGAACCCGCACTCGTCGCCGATGATCAGATATGCGTTGAAGCGCGTCACGGTAAGCTTTTCGCTCATCCGCCGCAAACCTTTCAGGGGCAAATCGAGG
>CAZMAC010000832.1:0-1053 GCA_964564085.1 uncultured Hyphomicrobiaceae bacterium | reverse complement strand
AAGCAGCGACAGGAAGAGTTGCAGATCGGCCTGCGCAAAAATTTCATAGGCGCCAAACGAGACAAGCGTATGCAGGCTTTCCGCCAGGCTGGCCGCGCCGGAGGTGACCATAAAGCCGATCCGGAAACCGATGCCCGTGGTATTGATGACGCCGACAACAATCCCGACCGCAGCTGACGCGGCGCCAACGGCAAGAGCATATTTCACGCCGGTTTCGATGGCCTCCACCAATTCCGGCGTCTCGATCCGCTTCTGCGGACTGGCGATCCCAAGCACGGTGCCAGCGCATAAAATCGCGGTTGTCACGGGATCGAAGCCGCCACCGAAATATTTCCAAAGGACGAAGGCGATAAATGCGGCCGGGTAAGCCAGCGTTAAAGGGGTTCCAATCCGCGCTGCGCCGACGATCAGTGTAAGACTTATACCGCAAAACGCTGACATATAGGGCGTGTAGCCTGAAAACAGAACGACCAGAAGCGCGACGAGCGGGATCAGATTGGCCCAGCCTTCGCGCCAGACCTGGCCCAGGCGGGGCAGCATTTCGTTGCTCAGGCCCTGAAGCTTCAGCCTGCGCGCCATGAGATGGACGACGCTGAATACACCGACATAATGCAGAAGGGCAGGGAAGATCGCGGCGATGACGATGGTGGTATAGGGCACTTCCAGAAATTCGGCCATGATGAAGGCCGCCGCGCCCATAATCGGCGGGGTAATCTGGCCGCCTGCGCTGGCCGCTGCTTCAACCCCGCCGGCAAAATGGCCGGGGTAGCCAAGGCGCTTCATATTCGGGATCGTCAATGCGCCGGTCGAGACGGTGTTGGCGACCGACGAGCCTGAGATTGTGCCAAAAAATGCGGAGGAGACCACGGAGACTTTCGCCGGCCCGCCCGTATAGCGGCCTGCCAGGATCGTGGCATTGTCGATAAAGAGTTTGCCGAGACCTGTCTTCTGTGCGATCACGCCGAACAGAACGAAGTGAAAAACGATGGTCGAGACGACCCAGAGGGTCACGCCGAAGATCCCCTCCTGGGGGAAATACATGGATGAGACGAA
>CAZMAC010000831.1:0-1058 GCA_964564085.1 uncultured Hyphomicrobiaceae bacterium | reverse complement strand
ATCACTTTTTTCGAAATCACGACGGCTGCCGCCTTTCTGTCTTTCGCCAAACACCCCGCCGATTTCGTGCTCCTGGAAACCGGGCTTGGCGGCCGTCTTGATGCAACCAATGTCATCAAACATCCAAAGCTGACGGCTATCACGCCGATCTCGATCGATCACACGGCATTTCTCGGCGACACATTGCAGCAGATCGCCGGCGAAAAGGCCGGTATTCTCAAATCTGGCGTGCCCTGCATTGTTTCGTCCCAAACCGATACCACGCTCGAGGTGATCAAATCCAAAGCGCGCGAAGTGCAGGCTCCTATTCTGGCCGCCGGAGAGCAATGGGATGTGTATGAGCAGCATGGGCGGCTTATTTTTCAGGATGGCCGTGAACTGCTCGATCTGCCTTTGCCTCGCATGACCGGAAGTCATCAGATTGGCAATGCAGGAACAGCGATTGCAATGGCCCGGGCGCTGGATGGCGTGACGATTGGGGAAGATCATCTGGAAGCGGGGCTTTCATCGGCCGTTTGGCCGGCAAGATTGGAACGGTTGAGCAATGGCGTCTTGCACGAGCTCGTACCGCCTGGCTCCGAAATCTGGGTTGATGGCGGGCATAATGCGGCGGCTGGCGAGGTGCTCTCGCGCTCCATGGCGGATCTTGAGGAACGTGTCTCGCGTCCCCTCTTTCTGATCTTCGGTATGATGTCGACCAAAGACGCGTCTAACTTTCTCGATTACTTTGAAAATCTTGCAAGTTTTGTCGTGACGGTCGACATACCGGATCAGGTCAATGCCTATACAGCAAAAGAGCTCTGCTCCATTGCGCGTTATAAGGGTTTTCTTGCTGAGCCTGGCGGGAACCTGGAAGAGGCGCTTGAACTTTGCTTCCGGGAAGCCAAGGAGCCCGTGCGGATCCTGATCACCGGCTCGCTTTATCTGGCGGGACATGTGCTGGAAGCGCAGGAGCAAGGGCTGGAAGCGTAGAGTATCCGGTTTAATCAAGTATGATTTTCGCCCAAATTCTCCGATCGCGTGCAGGAGTGCGTTTGTTAGGACGACGAGTTTCCGCA
>CAZMAC010000830.1:0-1061 GCA_964564085.1 uncultured Hyphomicrobiaceae bacterium | reverse complement strand
GCGCATGCTTTATGGCGCCAACCCTGTAGCCACGCCGGGTGAACTCCTCGATCAGCTGCGCCATGAGCGTCGTTTTCCCGGAATTCTTCCAACCGGCAACCCCGAAAACAGGCGGTTTCATTCGTTTTCTTTCCCTGAATTGCCTTGCGATAAGCCAAGCGAAGGTGGAATGAGGCAAATTCCATCCTCGTATAGCTGAGGCATTCTTGACGCCATGGAAGCAATCGCTGTCGTTTTTGTCACTTCAAACCCTCCCGGTCTCACGCTACCTCTAATATATATGGCGCGTTTTTATCGATGAGACACGCGGCAAATCCATTGTCAGACACGTGAAACTTCCGTTTCCAGGCGATGGACCACCGCATTGCAAATGAATGAGCCAAAAAGTGCACAAGCCTATGCAACCTGCCTCGCTCAAACGCGACGTAACGCTACCCAAAGGACGTCAGCTCGACGATGATGCACTCGCCGCCGTCATGGCTCTGCTCGGCGATCTTCCGCGCCGGCGCGATATGCTTATCGAGGCGCTGCATTGCCTGCAAGATGGTGCCGGCTGGCTGCACGCCGCCCATTTGCGGGCGCTGGCCCACCTCTTCCGCTTAAGCCAGGCGGAAGTCTTCGAGGTCGCGAGTTTCTATCATCATTTCGATATCGTTAAAGAGGGCGAGCTGGAGCCTGCCCCTTTGACAATCCGCGTTTGCGACAGTCTGTCCTGCGCAATGGCGGGGGCGAGCGGTCTGATCGAGGCGCTTGAGGCCAATACCGATCCCGCGCGGATTCGCATCCAGCCGGTCCCCTGCATCGGGCGCTGCGCAGGCGCACCTGCGGCCAATCTCGGCAAGCGCGCCGTTGAACATGCGACGCTCGAAACCATAACGGCAGCAGCGCGCGGACCTGTGAGGCCGGAGATCCCGGCCTATCAGACGCTCGACGCTTACAGGGGTGAGGGCGGTTATGAGACCTTGCGCAAAGTGCTCGACAATGAGCTCACCCGTGAAGACGCGATCACGCAATTGTCCGACGCCGCACTGCGCGGTCTCGGCGGCGCAGGCTTTCCGGCG
>CAZMAC010000829.1:0-1061 GCA_964564085.1 uncultured Hyphomicrobiaceae bacterium | reverse complement strand
GCGTCACCGTGAAAGTGGAACGGGTCCTGGGTGAGCTAACCGGAAATTTGCGCTTTCGCGATCCCGGAAATTACGCGCTCATCATCTTCGGAGACCCGAAAAAGACCGACCCATGGGCCTGGCGCTTCGAGGGCCATCACCTCTCCATCAATGTGGTGATCGTGCCGGGGGAAGGCTTGAGCGTAACGCCGGTCTTTTATGGCTCGAACCCGGCGAAGGTTCCGCAGAGCCACCAACATGCAGGTTTCCGATTGCTCGGTGAGGAGGAAGACGGCGCCTTCGGTCTTATCCGTTCGCTTGAAGGCAAAACGCGCGAGGCAGCCATCATCGGCGACCGGTCGCTTGGCAATATCGTCTCCGGGCCGGGACGGGAAACGATTTTGCAGGATTATGAAGGTGTGCCACTGGCCGAACTCAATGACGCGCAGCGAAACGGTGTGTTCCAGATTGCCCAGCTTTATGCAGGCACCATGCGCGAAGAGATCGCGAATGCGGCGATGCAGCGTTTGCGGGAAGCCGGACACGCGGCCATTCATTTTGCCTGGGCCGGCAGCCTGGAGCGCGGCCAGCCGCATTATTTCCGGATTCACTCACCCGCCGCGCTGATCGAATATGACAATACGCAAAATGGCGCGAACCACGTGCATTCGATTTGGATCGATCCCGACAATTTGTTTGGACGCGACCTGCTTCGCGCCCATTACAAGCGGGATCATTAGCGCGAGTGATTGTGAGGCGCGCGAGAATCCATGATGTGGCAGAATCGGCAGTTGCGTTTGAATTACCTCGTCAGATCCGCCTTCTTGCAGGTGACCATTCTGTCGTCCCGGAAACGCCGCAGGCGTTATCCGGGATCTACTCTACAATCCGCTCGGCATAGCGTTTGTTGCGACCAGAGTGGGCCCCGGACAGCCCTTCGGGCATTCCGGGGCGACAAAAGGGTGTATGGAGGGGCCGGGGCAGGCAAGCCCGTGGCAAAAAGGGGGTAACGCGGGGTCTGGGCGACAAAATAACTGACGTCATTGCGAGGAGGCGAAGCCGACGAAGCAATTCAGACGCAA
>CAZMAC010000828.1:0-1061 GCA_964564085.1 uncultured Hyphomicrobiaceae bacterium | reverse complement strand
TATTCGGAATTTGTAATACGCTGCCGACACCACGCAGCGTCGACCGATGGCGTTTTCCGCAGTGTCAGCGGCAAATCCTGGCCCGTAGTTCGTTTTGATCTCTGCAAGGAGCTTTTCCGAGTCCCGCGATCATTTTCTCCTTTTTCCTGAAAGGATTATTGGCGACGTTGCTGAGGTTCATGCTGTGTTCGCTTTCCGTGAGCTTAATCAAGCCCGACCGAAAGACTAAACCGCACCAGTTTTTGGCTCAGATATCTGTTTTGAGCTTTGCGAGCAGGCGTTTTTTGCTACGAGATTATGAATTTTCATGATAATCACCGTAGGTAAGATGTATGCATTTCTGCATTGCTCAAAAATCAAGCACTTCAATGGAGCCAGGGGCAGATAAATTTTGACCGAACGGCATAAAATCGTTCTAACCCGGCGCTACCCGCCAGACGTCGAAAAGCGGGCAAGCCGCGATTACGACGCCGTTTTAAACCCTGAAGATCAGATCCTCACAGCAGACGAGATTATCGCGCGCGCCGAGGGCGCATCCGCGCTGATGATCTGTATCAGCGAGAAGCTGTCGCGCGATGTCATCGAGCGTCTGCCGGAGAGCGTGAAAGTCGCCTCGACCTTCTCCGTCGGCCTGGATCACATAGATTTGAACGCTGCGAAAGAACGCGGACTGCGTATCGGCTACACGCCGGATGCGGTGACGATCGCCACGGCCGAGATCGCGATGCTGTTGGTCCTTGCGGCGACAAGGCGCGCAACGGAAGGCCAGGCCATGGTCCGCAACCGCGAGTGGGTGGGCTGGGACACCATGCAGCTTCTGGGGCGGCGTCTGGATAAGAAGCGGCTTGGCATTCTCGGCATGGGCAAGATCGGACAGACGCTTGCCAAGATGGCGCGCGGCTTCGACATGGAAATCCACTATCACAACAGAAAACGGCTACCACCCGATCAGGAGCTTGGCGCAATCTATCACGACAGCGCCGACAGCCTGCTCGCCATTAGCGATGTTTTATCGTTGAACGCGCCGTCAACGCCGGAAACACAAGGGATGCTGAACGCAG
>CAZMAC010000827.1:0-1071 GCA_964564085.1 uncultured Hyphomicrobiaceae bacterium | reverse complement strand
GAGAAGGCGCTGCATCATTTGTTCGCCGAGGTCATCGACAATTCCATGGACGAGGCGGTCGCCGGGCACGCCTCCTGGATCGATGTCTCGATGGAGGCCGACGGCCATGTGACGGTGACGGATAATGGGCGCGGCATTCCGGTCGACCCGCATCCGAAATTCAAGAACAAATCCGCGCTCGAAGTCATCATGACGACGCTGCATGCGGGCGGCAAATTCAACTCCAATGTCTATTCGACCTCCGGCGGCCTGCACGGCGTCGGTGTTTCGGTCGTCAATGCGCTGTCTGAGCTGCTCGAAGTCGAAGTCGCGCGCGGCCAGCAGCTTTACCGCCAGGTCTTCTCGCGCGGGCTCAGCCAGGGCAAGCTGCAAAAGCTCGGCGCGATCAAGAACCGGCGCGGCACCAAGATCCGTTTCCTGCCTGATACGCAAATCTTCGGCAAAGAGGCCCGCTTCAAGCCGAACCGGATTTTCCGCATGGCGCGCGCCAAGGCCTATCTGTTTGGCGGCGTCGAAATTCGCTGGTCCTGCGCGCCGGAGCTGATCAGACCGGGCGATGAGACGCCGGAAAAAGCTGTCTTTCATTTCCCCGGCGGGCATAAGGATTTCCTAGCCTCCCGCCTCGATGGCGCGGAGACGGTCACCAAGGATGTGTTCGCCGGCAAGCTCAGCCGTGAGGGCGGCCACGGCTCGGTGGAATGGGCGATCGCCTGGCTCGCCCAGGATGACGGGTTCCTCAACTCCTACTGTAACACCGTGCCGACGCCCGAAGGCGGCACCCATGAAGCCGGCCTGCGCGCGGCCCTGACGCGCGGTCTCAAAGGCTATGGCGAGCTGATCAACAACAAAAAAGCCGCGCAGATCACCGCGGACGATGTGCTTGCCTCCGCCGCGGCCATGCTGTCGGTCTTCATCAGCGAGCCGGAATTTCAAGGTCAGACCAAGGACAAGCTCTCCTCTGCCGAGGCGACGCGTATCGTGGAAACCGCTATTCGCGATGAATTCGATCACTGGCTGACGGCGAGCCCCGCCCAGGCCACACGGCTTCTGGAATGGGTCGTCGACCGCGCC
>CAZMAC010000826.1:0-1072 GCA_964564085.1 uncultured Hyphomicrobiaceae bacterium | reverse complement strand
AGAACCACTAGCAAACGACATGTTTCTAGTGGAGCTTTTGACTTTGACATTTGAATACGAAGCGTGCTGCGAATGGGTATCAAATGTCAAAGTCGCTCCACTAGCCCACAAACAGGACACGGCTCACATAGAGCAACGCGCGTCCAATCGGACGCGGACAGTTGCTCTTACTGTTTAAAATAGATCAACTTTCTGCGTTTTGGTGATTCCACCTAAACGCAGGTTGATCTAGCTCACGCAATTTTTTTGTGGCCCGAGCTGATTAGAAATTCTCAGTCTTTATCAGATAGTTTTGGCAGGACATTCAGTGTTCGTCTTCGCTCTATTCGCCGGGACGACGGTTCGGCGCAGATACGAAGCCTCATCGGTGTGATATAATTTTATAAAGGGATATGTCATAATAGTGTCATGAACACACAGCTTCCACGGCGGTTCTTCACTGTTGCTGAATTAGAGAGAATGACAGCAGCAGGCATCCTGCTAGAGGATGAGCGTCTTGAGCTTATCAGCGGGGAGATTGTGCCCATGTCACCAAAGGGAGAACAGCATGAGGCCCTCAAAGCGGTGCTGCTGGAACTTTGGTACCGCACCAAGCCGCAAGGGATTATGCTGATACCGGAAACCACCTTGCGGCTAAGCAAAGATACCTATCTGGAACCGGACATCGTTTTTTACCGCCGCTCGGACGGTCTGGCGAATTTGAACGCTGAAACAGCGCTTCTTGTCGTCGAAATCGCCGATTCCAGCCTAGATTACGATATGAATCTGAAGCCCAGGATTTATTCGGGCTTCGGAGTCGTCGAGCTCTGGGTCATCGACGTTGCCAGGCTTCAGACCCGCATCCATCGTAAACCAACGCCGACCGGCTACCGCTCCATAACTGATTGCCGCGGAGACGAAGAGCTGTCCGCGAGTTTTGTTCCTGGCTTGACGCTGACCCTGTCATCTCTAGAACTCAATTAAAGGCTCGTTAAACAGTTAAAGCAACGCGCGTCCAATCGGACGCGGACAGTTGCCCTAACTGTTTAAAATAGATCAACTATTCCGCGTTTTGGTGATGCCACCTAAACGC
>CAZMAC010000825.1:0-1078 GCA_964564085.1 uncultured Hyphomicrobiaceae bacterium | reverse complement strand
CTCACGAAAATCGACATAGGCTTCCCAGCAGCCGCGCCACTTCATGCAGCGGCGGAACCGCCAACTGCCTCCCCAACGGTCACGGCATTTGAAATATTGGCGGACGCAATAGCCGCGATAAGTCGCTTTTTTGACTGGCGACATGCGCTGCGTCAGCTCTTTAAGAGTTGAGGCCGGGTTAGAATGCTGAGCCGCAGAGGCCCCTGTCGCCGCGATCCCCGAAATTGCAAATCCAAGACATAACGTCAAAAAGGCCGCAAATATGCGTTTCATCGAACATCTCCCTTCAGTCATGCTCAAAAGCAGAACCCATAAGTAATCACCAGGACGGTGCGAAGGCGGCACCGCGCAACTACACGTTTGACCGAATACAAATCCGTTCCCTATCCGTATGAATGCGGTTGCCGGATTTCGGACAATTCAAATTTTTAGACACGAAGTCGTGAACGCAAAATGAACTCATCGGACAAGCTAAATAGGTCATGTTTAAGCTGAATGGCTTTTTGATGACCGATTTCTGAGATGAGGCGAGGATTTGAGGCCGAACGGCTCTCACCGAGTGAAAAGACTTTTATCAGTTTATCTCATTGGACTGTTTTTTGCCTCTCTGAAGGCCTAAATGGTAGTGACAAGCCGCTTTAAACTGATGCGACAAGCACAAGTGAATTAGACGAAACCTGACTGACAGCCAAACGGGCAGCCAGTCAATCCAGGAGAGAGTGCGATGGACGCACGCACGGCCCGATCCGATAGAGCCAACGATGTTTCCTCAAAGATCCGCGATGGCTGGGATGATTTACTGCAGCTTGGCGATCAGCTCACGGAGGAGGAGCGGCTCGTGCGCGATACAGCTCAAAGCTATGCCCAGGACAAGCTGATGCCGCGTGTCCTGAGCGCCTATCGCGAGGAACGCTTCGACCGCGAAATTATGCACGAAATGGGCGCTCTTGGACTTCTCGGTGCGACCATCCCCGACAAGTACGGCGGCTCTGGTCTTGGCTATGTCTCTTACGGGCTCGTGACGCGGGAGATCGAACGCGTCGATTCCGGCTACCGGTCCGCAATGAGCGTGCAGTCC
>CAZMAC010000824.1:0-1078 GCA_964564085.1 uncultured Hyphomicrobiaceae bacterium | reverse complement strand
GAACTGGGCCTTGCCGCCCAGGGGCTGCTGGGTGACCAGGCTGTAGGGCCCGATGCTCCGCGCGTGGATCTTGTCGTCCGCGAGGTGGTGCAGCTTCATGATGTACATGACGCCCACCGTCACGTTGGCGTCGAAGGGCTCGCCGGTCCGACCGTCGAAGAGCACCGTCTGGCCGGCCTCGGGCAGCTCGGCCCGCTGAAGCTCGGTACGGATCTCGTCCTCCTTCGCCCCGTCGAAGACGGCGGTGGCCATGTGGATGCCGCCGGAGACGTTCGTCGCCAGGGAGCGAATCGCCTCGGGGCTCGCCGACTGGATCACCTCCGCGATGCCGGGATCGGCGTAGACCTCCTGGAGGCGCTCGCGGACGGCCCCCTCGCCGCTGCCGTTCCACTTCTCCAGGGCCTCGCCCACCCGGCGCCCGAGGCCGTGAGCCGCCCAGCCCAGATGGGTCTCCAGGATCTGGCCGACGTTCATCCGGGAGGGCACGCCCAGCGGATTCAGCACGATGTCCACCGGCGTGCCGTCCGCCAGGTAGGGCATGTCCTCTTCGGGCAGAATCCGCGAGATGACGCCCTTGTTGCCGTGGCGACCGGCCATCTTGTCACCCACCGAGAGCTTGCGCTTGATGGCGAGGTAGACCTTCACCATCTTGAAGACCCCGGGCGGGAGCTCGTCGCCCTTCTTGAGACGGGCGATCTTCTCGTCGAAGACGGTCTTGATGACCGCGGCCTGCTCCTCCACGGCCGCGAAGACCCGGTCGACCTGCTCCTGAACGCGCTCGTCGGCGACCTGCAGGTCCTTCCAGCGACGCGTGGGCACCTCGGCGAGGAGCTCCTCGGAGAGCGTGGCCCCGGAGGCGACCCATTCGGTCTTCTTGCGGTCGTCGGCCAGGCGATTGGCCGCCTTCTGGCCGAGCACCAGCTCCCGCACCTTGTTCATCGCGCTGTTGCGGATGATCCGGACCTCGTCCTCCTGGTCCTTGCGCAGCCGCTCGATCTCCGCCTCTTCGATGGCCCGCGCCCGCTCGTCCTTCTCCACGCCGCGGCGAGAGAAGACCTGGGCCCCGATCACCGTGCCG
>CAZMAC010000823.1:0-1082 GCA_964564085.1 uncultured Hyphomicrobiaceae bacterium | reverse complement strand
ACGCTCGCCGCCGTCTATGTGCCGATCGGCTTCATGGCGGGAACGACCGGGCGACTGTTCACCGAATTCGCCTGGACGCTGGCGGGCGCGGTGCTCGTCTCCGGCTTTGTCGCGCTGACGCTGTCGCCGATGATGTGCGCCAAACTCTTACGATCCGGCGAGAAACATGGCGCAATCTATAACGCGATCGAATGGTTTCTGCGAAAGCTTACAAACGGCTACCGCGCGAGTTTGCACGGGGCGTTGAGGGCGCGGCCGCTTGTCATCCTGATCGGCCTAGCTGTCGCCGGGGCAAGTTATTTCCTCTTCAACAATCTGAAATCGGAACTGGCCCCTTACGAAGACCAGGGCACGGTCGTTAGCGTCTTCATCGCACCGGAAGGCGCGACCATCCAATATACGGACCGTTATGCGCGCCAGCTCGAAGAAATCTTCGCCGATACGAAAGATGTCGACCGCTATTTCGTCATTTCCGGCTTCCCGACGGTCTCGCAAGGGATCGGCTTTGTGAAAATGACGCCCTGGTCCGAGCGCGACCGCAGCCAGGCCGCCATCGCACAGGAACTCAGGCCCAAACTGTTCGGCGTGCCTGGCGTTCTCGCCTTTCCCGGCAATCCGCCCCCGCTCGGCCAAAGCGTGCGCGACAAGCCGGTCTCTTTTGTGATCCAAACCTCGCAATCCTACGACAAGCTGCAAGAGCTGGTCGATGGCGTCATGGCGAAGGCGCGGGATTATCCAGGCTTTGCCAATCTCGACACGGATCTGAAATTGAATACGCCGCAGATCAACGTCTCGGTGGACCGCGAAAAGGCCGCCGATGTGGGCGTGCAGATCGAAACGCTGGGTCGTACGCTGGAAACGCTGCTCGGCGGGCGTCAGGTGACGCGTTTCAAGCGCGAAGGCGAGCAATATGACGTGATCGTTCAAGTCGCCAATGTCGATCGCAGCAACCCGGAAGATCTACGCCGGATCTATGTCCGTGGCTCCGGCGGGCCGGCAACTGCGAGGTCTGAGGGCACGATGATCCCGCTTTCCAACCTTATTCAGATTAAGGAGACCGTGGCGCCGAAAGAGCTGAACCG
>CAZMAC010000822.1:0-1089 GCA_964564085.1 uncultured Hyphomicrobiaceae bacterium | reverse complement strand
CGACTCCAACGCTTGGAACCCTCTTGCACGCGCTGCGATGATGGCATCGGGATTGGCTTTCCAGATGAAGGGCCTCGGGGTCCGGTTGTGCTCAGCGACGAAACGGTTGATGGCGGCCTGGAGGTCGACCACGGAGTGGAAGACGCCGCGCTTGAGGCGCCTTCGGGTGAGCTTGGCGAAGAAGCCCTCGACGGCATTCAGCCACGAGCTCGACGTCGGCGTGAAGTGGAAGGTCCAGCGTGGATGACGCGCGAGCCAGCGGCGGACTTCGGGCGTTTTGTGGGCGGCGTAGTTGTCCATGATCGCGTGGACGAGCTTGCCGGCCGGGATGTCGCGTTCCAGCGCGTTGAGGAACCGGATGAACTCCTGATGGCGATGACGCTGCATGTTCTGGCCGGTGATGGTGCCTTCGAGCACGTTGAACGCGGCGAACAGCGTGGTGGTGCCGTTGCGCTTGTAGTCGTGGGTCATGGTGGCGCCGCGGCCCCTCTTCATCGGCAGGCCGGGCTGGGTGCGGTCGAGGGCCTGGATCTGGGATTTCTCATCGATCGACAGCACCACTGCATGGGCGGGAGGAGACACATAAAGGCCGACGATGGCGTGGAGCTTCTCGACGAAGGCGGGATCGTTGGACAGCTTGAAGCTCCGCCAGCGGTGCGGCGCCAGGCCGTGCTGCTTCCAGATGTCCTGGACCGTGGAGACGGCCATGCCGACGGCCTTCGCCATCGCCCTCACAGTCCAGTGGGTCGCCTCGGCCGGCGGCGCCAGCGTGAGACGGACCACCTCGGCGACCCGGTCCTCAGCGATCGGCGCCTTGCCCGGAGGCCGCGTCCTGTCGCTCAGCAGCCCGTTGACGCCTGCCACCATGAACCGTTCCTGCCAGCGCCAGACACAGGTCTTCGACTTGCCGGTGGCGGTCATGATGCCGTGGGTGCCGATGCCCTCGTCGGTCAGAAGCACGATTCGGGCACGCCAGACATGCTTCTGCGGTGTCTTCGGGTCGGCGGCGATGGTCTGAAGACGCCGGCGGTCGGCGGCCGAGACCGAAACGGATATCCCTGTGCGCATGACGCAGTTTCGCACATGCCG
>CAZMAC010000821.1:0-1091 GCA_964564085.1 uncultured Hyphomicrobiaceae bacterium | reverse complement strand
AATTTATTACTATTCAAAAAGTGGCATATATTCTCGGCCGGATTGTCTAAGAAAATATTCCGATCCGCAATCTGCGTATCATTTTGGAAGCCCTCATTGACTGGGGTGCTCGCGAGAAGGATGCTCTGCTCCTGACAGAACACGTCCGCACGTCGCTTGCGCGTCAGATCTGCTTCCGTGTGGCGGATCGCAACCGCGTCATTGCCGCCTATATTGTTGACCGTGCGACCGAAGAGGCATTGCGCGCGGGTCTGCGCACCAGCAGCGCCGGGACATTTCTCAATATGGGGGACGAAACGGCGCGTTCGCTTCTGGAACAGTTCCGCACGCTTCTGGGCAAGGCAAAGCCAGAGACAAAAGCCGTCGTTCTCACAGCAATCGATGTTCGCCGGCACCTGCGCAATTTTCTGGTGCGCAACGGGATCGACCTGCCCGTGCTGTCCTATCAGGAGCTGGCGGTAGAATTCAGTGTGCAGCCCTTAGCGACCGTCAGTTCGGCCGCTTACAGGCAGGCGCGAAGAACGCAAAGCCGGCTGAAGCCACAAGAGGGAGCAGCGCCAGCCGGTTAATTGGGGATTTAGGGGGATAGATGAGGGATTTAAACGACGAGGAAACCGGCCAGGGCTTGCCGGAGCAAGAGAGCCTGGCGAATGACGGTACGGGCGACCAGGTCAGTGAGATTGCTGAAGCCGGCGATGCTGCCAAGGTCCGGCGTGCCCCTTGGCGTGCAATATCCATTTTTGCGACCGCGATCATATCCTGCATTGTTACGCTTTTTCTCGTGTCACCCAACGGTCTGAAGGCTGCTTTGGATGGATCATGGCCGACTAAGATTACCGGGATAATGGGGGCATCTTCAGACGAGACGTTACGAGAAGTCTCCGTTCAGTCGACGGCCGGCGGTGAGCAGATCAGGCTTGCGAGCGCCACAGATGCGAATGGAGCACAATTTGCTGCTGTGGAAGATATCACGCAGGCATTTAACGTGCGCGAAGAGTCGGTCGGCAGTGGCCAAAGACGTCCCGGCTATCTGCCGGAGGGATCGTTCGGCTATCAAACGGCGGGTACAGTCATCACCATACCTGAGGGTC
>CAZMAC010000820.1:0-1093 GCA_964564085.1 uncultured Hyphomicrobiaceae bacterium | reverse complement strand
ATATGTTATGTAGGTCGGTCTTAGCCTTGGCTTGACTGGATTTCGGCAGCTTGTTGAGGATGTTAGCCGTTTTGTGAACCCAGCAGCGCTGCTGAGATGTGAGCGGAAACACCTCCCGAAGAGCAGCCCAGAAGCCCATTCCGCCATCGCCTGTTGCCAGAGAGGGCGCGAATGAAAGGCCGCGCGCTTTCAGGTCCAGAAGCAACTCTCGCCAGCTTTGCGTGCTCTCGCGATAGCCATCGGTGAAACCGACGAGTTCCTTCTTGCCTTCCGGAGTTGCACCGATAATGACGAGCATGCAAAGATTGTCGGGCTCGGTCCTCGCCTGAAAGTAGATCCCGTCCGCCCACAGATAAACATAGTGTCTTGCCGACAGGTCGCGCTGCTCCCAGGCTTCAAGCTCGTCTGCCCAGCTTTTGGTGAGCCGCGAAATCGTGTCCGGCGATAGGTTCGGCGCATCCGGGCCAAGCAGAGCCGACAACGCATCCTGCATGGCGTTCGATGAGACGCCTTTTAAATAAAGCCATGGGATCAACCCTCATGCTTTGGCATGAGGTCAAGTTGATCTCATTGTAAAAAGCCTAGAGCAACTGTCCGCGTTCATCAGAACGCGCGTTGCTCTGAGGATCAAGGCCTCCAGGCTTTTAGTGCGCCGGACATATTTGGGCAGGATGCCGGATTGGAAACGGATCTTCTCATCAGTGCCGCGATCCCGGACACGCGGAGCTTTGACTTTCACCGCACCGACGCCGGTCTGCACCTCACGCTCCGGCATGCGCGAAGGTTTATCCTGAGCGCTCAACGTAAAGTTTCGCGCCATGACGGACAATCCGCTGATGTCCGTTCGGAAGCTTTAAATCGCGATAGGCGGCAAGGTGGGCTTCAACCTCCGCCTCGATCGCGCAGGCCAGCAACTTCGCTGCCCCATCGCGCAAAACATCGGTTAATGGATCGTCAATCTGGCCTGGCTGAATCAGGCGAAACACATTAGCGTCATCCATGGCGTATCTCTCCTTGCAAAAGGACTGGCAGGCTTTCACCAGCCAGGATACGCCGCCTCATCGATTCACGCCGTCACCAACTTTCGCGGTTT
>CAZMAC010000819.1:0-1095 GCA_964564085.1 uncultured Hyphomicrobiaceae bacterium | reverse complement strand
CCATCATCGCAGCGCGTGCAAGAGGGTTCCAAGCGTTGGAGTCGATCCACTAGCTGGCCAAGAGATACGTTTAGATAGGGCTGTGAGGCTTTCTCTTTTCGCTTTGGTTTGGGCCTTGTACCGTCCTGCTTCAATCGCTGCTTCCGTCTACCTTGCCTATCTGAGAGCGTCCTGTTTGGAGATGAAAGAGCGAGATACACTACCTAAGCCAGCACGCCTAATTTGAGCACGCTACTTACCATTGGGTCGTTTATCGATTGTAGCCATTATCTAAATCCATCGTGCGTGTGCCTGTATTGTGACAAGCACTGTTTCTTGTTCGATGGATCACTGTGGCTAAGCGGGAAAAACCCTTGAAAATCAATGGCGCACCCATCAGGATTCGAACCTGAGACCTTTGCCTTCGGAGGGCAACGCTCTATCCAGCTGAGCTATGGGTGCTTTTTGTCGCCAGCTTCATTTCAAGACGAACATTAATCGAAGGTGAGCCCAAACGCAACGGCAGGCATATCAATGCTGGCTGATATCTTCTTTTTACGCCCCAGCATCTCACGTCACACGAACAACCCGTCTTGGCACCGCCGCACTGGCCGCCTATCTTCTCAGTTTCAATAATTGATTCTCCGGGGCTGGAATGACCGACGCTCAGACACGCATCGCACAAATCATTGCGGATGAAATCAGCGCGAAGCCGCATCAAGTCACGGCAGCGGTTGCCCTGCTCGACGAAGGCTCCACCGTGCCGTTCATCGCGCGCTACCGGAAGGAGGCGACGGACGGTCTCGACGACGCCCAGCTCCGGGCACTGGAGGAGCGGCTCGGCTATCTGCGTGAGCTGGATGCGCGGCGTAAGACGGTGCTCGACAGCATTTCGACTCAGGGCAAGCTGACGGAAGAGCTGACAGCAAAGATCGCCAGCGTCGAAACCAAGGCCGAGCTGGAAGATCTTTATCTGCCCTTCAAACCGAAACGGCGCACGCGCGCGCAGATTGCCCGCGAGAAGGGTCTTCAGCCGCTGGCCGAGCAGATTCTTGAAAACCGTCAGCTCGACCCAGCCGAATTCGCCAAGCAATTCATCACCGAAGAGGTCGCCGA
>CAZMAC010000818.1:0-1096 GCA_964564085.1 uncultured Hyphomicrobiaceae bacterium | reverse complement strand
GGACCTGCCATATCCCAATGGCAGGTGGGCCGCTGAGCTATGATCCGTAGACGGTGGATGTGCACATTCTCCACCACGAACCAAAGCCCTCCTGACAGAGCCCCTGAGTGTAGGATCGTTACTCCCACGCCGAGGCCGGTTCGCCGTTAGGCTCCGCCGGGACCCTCGACTCCTCAGGCGCCGCATCGTTTCCCCACCAGTTGAGACGGTCTCGAGTCCCGGCGCCCCGTCAGGGAAGCGATAGGGGTGAGTATCAGGTGAAAAAGTGAGGCAAGAATTAACGCCTACCGGAAAAATTTGGAATAGTGAACAAATTCTTTTCGCCGCGATCCGCGACCTACTCTAATCACAGCAAACGCTACGCTGAGCGGATAGTAGAGTAGATCCCGGACAGCCCTTCGGGCTTCCGGGATGACATTGAACATTTACCGCAGTCTCACCTATTCGCTTTATCCGTCAGGCATAACACAATTGGCCAATGTTTCACCTCTACATCCTCACCAACCGAAAACACAGGACACTCTACACTGGCGTCACCAACGATCTCGCCGCCCGCATTCACCAGCACCGCTCCGGCGAAGGCTCCAGCTTTGTCCGCAAGCATCGCCTGTTCCGGCTGGTGCATGCTGCGTCGTTCGATACGGCTCTCGAAGCCATCACTCACGAAAAGCGGCTGAAGACATGGAAGCGTCACTGGAAAATCAGACTGATCGAGCGGGACAACCCCGACTGGCGCGACTTATATGAGTTCATCAATTCCTGACTGCACCGCTTTGCTCAAAGCCTTTATGTCGCCCCGGACAAGCGCGGCGCAGATCCGGGGCCCACTTGCCTAACCCGCCGGCATTGTGAAAGCTGCCACGCGAGTAAGTCCCGAACAACGGCGTTTCCGGGACGACAAGCGAATGACCCAAAATAACTTTGCAAAACCTGTATGATCAATAAATGGGTGCTTATCTTTCAAATAGGTCAGGCTGCTTGTTAGCTATTTGATTGTAAGCGCCCAATCTTGCGTTCAGAGCGTTGCTGTCTAAGGCGTTGCCCAGGAAGTGCCCGTTGTATTCCAAAACTTTTAACACGCGAGCATGGCTGCGCT
>CAZMAC010000817.1:0-1096 GCA_964564085.1 uncultured Hyphomicrobiaceae bacterium | reverse complement strand
CGCGATCCATAATAGCGGATGTTATGGAATGTGGCATCGGCATTCGGTTTGGCAAGGAGGCGCTTGAGAAGGCTTGCAAAACGCTCAGCCCATTCGGCCTGCCCGGCATCGTCTGAAATCAGATCCTGGCGAACTTCGATCAGGGCGTTGGCAAGCCCGCGCGTGGTTGCATGTTTAAAGACGCAGTCCCCGCGCAACGTCCCGGAATAAGGCTCATTGTCGCCAACCACCAGATCGGGATCTTCGCGAAGCGCATCGATCAGCGGAACCGCCAGTCGCGGGTCCTTGTCCCAAAGCACGCCGGCATGCCAGGGCCGCATCCAGCCGCGCCAATTTTCCGTAAAACTATGGATCGAAAAGATGACCGGCGGTTTCCGCGCATCGATCATGGCGTCGATCGTTTCATCAACAGCCTTGTGATAGGGATGATAATACCGATCAATCCGTTTTCGGCGTTCTTCCGGCGTGATCTTTGCATTCCCGGGGATCACGGCCCCGTCGGAAATACGCATAATCAGGGTCGGATCGTCCTCTCCGCGATTGGGATCGATCAGGAGCCGTGAATAGCGCGTCAGGACGGCTGGCGCGCCGAGAATGCGCGCCATATGCCGTGTGATGCCTGCGGCGCCAGGATCATAGGCAATATGGCGCCGAAGCTGTGCTGCGGGTAATCCAAGCCCATCATAGTCAGCAGGAAAAGCATTATCTGCATGATCGCACACGAGCAAAATGCCGCTCGAAAACGAGCCCGGTAGAACAGTATAGGGGGCATCGGCTTTTTGAGATAAATCCGTGCCGTATTTGGAAACCGTATTAAGCATGGCGTAGGTATAGAACCTGATTTTGGAAGGAGCTAGTCGGCAGACATCCTTTTTATACGGATTTTCAACGAGCTTCGATCTTTTGTGTACATATGATGTAAGTCGGTCGCAGGATGAAACAATCGCTGTCGGGCATATCTAACGAACAGATCGTAAAAAATTTTGTATGCAATATATAATTCGATGTAGCGTATGCGTGCGGCCGCTTTTTCTTCCCTGCCGCTAGTGGTTCGATTCAAACATTTGCATCCCACTTGCCGCACCCTCATTTGCAA
>CAZMAC010000816.1:0-1107 GCA_964564085.1 uncultured Hyphomicrobiaceae bacterium | reverse complement strand
ATGTAGCTATCGAAAAGAGCACCATCCATAGCCCCCTCGATGATCCAGGGAGCAACAAGCTCATCACACCGCAGGCCCGCAATGAAGGTTTGTGTCTGCCATTTGCCAAAGGGGGCGTCAGCGATGAGCCGCTCTCCCTTAAGGCTGCGCCCGCGCAAGGGTGTCATGTTGGTCTTTACGCTCGTCTCATCGAGGAAGACGAGCCGCCCCGGCTGGCGGCGCATGAAGGGCTGTCGGCGCGCACGCCATTCACGGCGCGCCGCCTTCACGTCGGCGCGTTCTTTCTCCGACACCAGCAGCGTTTTTTTTATAAGTGAACCCGTGCCGGCACAAAAACTTGGACAGGTTCGAGGGATCGATCGTCACGCCGTGCTCCACCTCCAGCCAGGTGGCAAGATCCGGCATGGTGATGTCCAGCTGCGCCTTCACCTTGTCGATAATGGCCTGACGGCACGGGCCGAGCTTGCCAGACCCTTTGGGACGTCCCTGCTTGGACGGTGCAACCGAACCAGTGGCTATATAGCGGGCCTGGACCCGCACCGCTGTCGAAGCTGAGACTTCAAACTGCGTCGCCACAGACCGTCGCGACTTGCCTGCCGCAACGCCGCGCACCATACGAAGACGTAAATCCGATGAAACCGCTTTGCCCATGATCCACCTCCGCAAATGGTGAATCACATCGCAACTGATTTGGGAATCCATTCGATTCAATCAGTTAGGATTACGCTCTAGTGTCCTGATTCCGAAATTCGCCCGATTATTTCAGCACGTTCCGTAGCGAATTTCGGAATCTTAAGGGACACTAAGATATTGATTTTACCAGTGTGATTCAGATCCAAAAGTTCGTTCTGAGCTTGCCGCATAATGTGACGAACTTCTGGATCATCACACTAGTGTGGTGAATTTGAAATACGCCTCATTTTTGCAGTAAGCGCTGGAGCGTATTTCAAATTCGAAAACCACACTGGAAACATAAAATTGCTAGTCACCCCATTGAATCTGAAGTTCGTTCAGAGCAAGCAGGGAAATGTGACGAACTTCAGATTCAGGTGACTAGTGGATCGACTCCAACGCTTGGAACCCTCTTGCACGCGCTGCGATGATGGC
>CAZMAC010000815.1:0-1127 GCA_964564085.1 uncultured Hyphomicrobiaceae bacterium | reverse complement strand
GCTTATAGAGCTGGCCCTTGGGGTTGTAGATGCCGAGCTGGCGGAACATACCCTCCATACCGAAAGTACGGCTCTCATCCGGCACGATGGGCACGACATGCTTGCCGATCTTCTTGTCACGGCAAAGTATATTCAGCGCGCGCACGAAGGCCATGGTGGTGGAAATCTCGCGATCGCCGGTATCTTTCAGGAGCGGGTCGAAAGCGGAAATCTCGGGGATTTCCAGTATAGCAGCGTCGTCATGCTTCCGAAGCGGAAAGGGGCCGCCCAGCGCGTCGCGATGTTTTTTCAGATAGTCTTTCTGCTCGTCCGCCAGCGGAACATAAGGCGCTTTGGCGACGTCCTTGTCTTCAACGGGGATCTTGAAGCGGTTACGAAACGCCTTGAGCTGATCCTCCGCCATCTTCTTTTGCTGGTGGGTGATGTTCTGACCCTCGCCGGCCTCGCCCATCCCATAGCCCTTGACGGTTTTAACGAGAAGAACCGTCGGCTGTCCTTTCGTGTTCGCCGCACGATGCATGGCGGCATAGACCTTATGAGGGTCATGCCCCCCGCGCTGTAATTTCCAGATCTCCTCGTCGCTCCAATCCTTCACCAGCGCTTTGGTCTCGGGATATTTGCCGAAGAAGTTTTCACGGGTGTAAGCGCCGCCTTTGGATTTGAACGCCTGATAGTCGCCATCGACGGTTTCATCCATCAGGCGCTGAAGCATACCGCTTTCGTCTTTTTCCAGCAGTTCATCCCAGCCGGAGCCCCAGATCAGCTTGATGACATTCCAGCCCGCTCCGCGAAACTCGCCTTCAAGTTCCTGAATGATCTTGCCATTGCCGCGAACGGGGCCGTCAAGGCGCTGGAGATTGCAGTTGACCACGAAGATCAAATTGTCGAGCTGCTCGCGCGCTGCAAGGCTGATCGCGCCCAGCGATTCCGGTTCATCCATTTCACCATCGCCGAGAAACGCCCAGACCTTACGGTCGGCCATGTCGATGAAGCCGCGATGATGCATATATTTCATGAAGCGCGCCTGGTAGATGGCGCAGAGCGGCCCCAGCCCCATGGACGCGGTCGGGAATTGCCAGATATCCGGCTTCTGCGAGGGGGGGGGATTGCTTGTCAATGCTTTGACG
>CAZMAC010000814.1:0-1133 GCA_964564085.1 uncultured Hyphomicrobiaceae bacterium | reverse complement strand
ACAATCTCAAGGCCGTCATCGCCGACATGGAAACGAGGATGCGCGACGCCGCCGCCAATCTGGACTTCGAGGAAGCCGCACGCCTGCGCGACGAGGTCAAGCGGTTGAAAGAGGTCGAACTGGCGGTGTCCGACGATCCACTGGCGCGCCAGGAAGCAATCGAGGAGCGCTCCGGCGGCGGATCATCTGGCGGTGGCAAGGGACGGGACCGCAACCGCAAAGGCGCACGCCGACCCGATCCGTTGTCACGCCCGCATAAGCCAAGCCTCGATGAGATGGGCCCACATTCGGAGCGTGTGGCTAGGCCGCATGGCAAGACGAAGCCGAAGCGATCGTCGCGGTAAGTGTAATCTCCCAATTATTCGGAAACCAATACGCTGAACTGGGCGTGTTTTTTGCTATAGATACGCTATGAAACCAGCAAGCTATTCCTGTATCTCATTCGACCTATGATACGTCAGCTTAGAATATAGTGAAGGACGCGGCTACACCCGCCAAGCTGCCGCACACCGCCCTCACTCAATGCACGACCGCATAGGTCGGGGCGTTATACTGGGTGAGTCCATCCTGACGGACATCGACGAAACGAGGATCGCCTTATTTGAATTGCAGCGATCGGAAATCTTTCCTGCGCCGTTATTTATTCGTTCCGATTTTTGCCTGGCAAGACCCTGCGGGAGGCGAAAAATTACGTTTTTATAAGTTTACGCGGCAAGCCGCCGCATTGCCCGAAACGTCTTTCTTGACATCTATCAATGTTGGCCTCGGCAGATTGCCCAATTATCACTGACACTCCTTTCCCCACGCCTGACGAAGGGCCGGTCCAGAACAATAAGGGTCATCCCGGCGAAAACTGGAGAAAATACCAATGAACCATGCAAAATTTCGACATGTCGAACGTCAGGCGCGCCGCATGCATGAAATGATGGATTATCTAAATGTCGATGCGGCAAAGCTTGTACGGCACGATCAAGGTAAGAGCTATGCCGAGGCAAGAACGCGCTGCCTGGATTGCTCCGAGACGGCAAAATGCCTGCATTGGCTTGAGCAGTTCAATGCGTTTAGCGAGGCACCATCCCCGGATTTCTGTGTGAATTTCGACCTTTTTCAAACCTGCAGGCGCTCCAGAGCGG
>CAZMAC010000813.1:0-1133 GCA_964564085.1 uncultured Hyphomicrobiaceae bacterium | reverse complement strand
AAGAGCAGAACATCCCAGATTGCAAGTTCAACGGCGATGATCCAGACATTATGCGAGAGAAAGGAAGCCGCAACGAAGAACGCAATAATCAGCGCTTCAAAGACCAGCAGCGCGATGCGAAAATTTTGTGCCGTCCGGCTGGAGCCGAAATAAAGCCGCCTCAATTTGCCGCGAAAGCTGTTATCCATCGTCCCTCACCAAATGGTTTTGGCAAGGTTTACCTGCGGATGCCTTGCAGTTTCAATGACTTATTCTCCGAGCAGTAAGAAGCGGCGGCAGGGCCGGTCACATCGGCTCTGTGCCTCGCGTAATCGCGGCAATTCCTGTTCGCGCAACCTCGACGAGACCGATCGGCTGCATCAGCGAAATGAACTGACTGATTTTTGAAACGCGCCCCGTGATCTCGAAAACGAAATGTTCGGTGGAGGCATCCACCACCTGCGCCCGGAATGCTTCGGCGAGCCGCAGCGCCTCGACGCGTTTTTCGCCCTTACCGGCGACTTTCACCAGGGCGAGTTCGCGTGCGATAGGGTTGCCGGCAACGGTCACGTCCGTCACGCCATGGACGGGGACCAGCCTTTCAAGCTGATTGCGGATCTGCTCGATCACCATCGGCGAGCCGGTCGTGACAATCGTGATGCGCGACAGGTGCTTTTCCTGAACCGTCTCCGAGACAGTCAACGAGTCGATATTATAGGCACGGCCTGAAAACAGACCGATGACACGCGCAAGAACGCCCGGTTCATTATCGACGAGAACCGCAAGGGTATGCTGTTCGGTAATCTCTTGTGGGTCGCTCATTGGCTTTCCGTCTGGTCCTGTTTTCACGCCGAGGTTTATTCTCAGACCATCGTCTGACCTTCTTCCGATACCGCATATTCGATATCGTCGTCCGGGAAGTCGTCGGCGAGCAGCATTTCATGATGAGCTGCGCCTGAGGGGATCATCGGAAAACAATTTGCGAGTTTGTGTACGCGGCAGTCAAAGACGACCGGTTTCGGCGTCTCGATCATTTCCCTGATCAGATCGTCCAGCTCATCCGGTTTCTCGGCGCGCAGGCCGACACAATGATAAGCTTCCGCGAGCTTGACGAAATCGGGCAGGGAATGGGTGTAGGAATGCGAATAGCGCCC
>CAZMAC010000812.1:0-1133 GCA_964564085.1 uncultured Hyphomicrobiaceae bacterium | reverse complement strand
GAGCTAACCGCGAAAGTTGGTGACGGGGTTTTCAGGCGGCGTCTTTGTTAGCGTCGCTTTTTACGGGCGCAACTTCATCCCCATTGATGAACTTTACGCCGGTGATCAGTTTTGGCAATTGATTTCGGCCCCGCAGTCGAAGCCAGTTTTTCTCGGCGGCCTTAATCAATTTGAAGACCATGATCCGTGTTTTGTCGCGAGACAGGCAGCCCTTCGTCAGCCGGGTGCGATGACGGACTGTCGCAAAGGTGCTTTCAATCGGGTTCGTCGTGCGGATGTGGCGCCAATGTTCGGCTGGAAAATCGTAAAAGCGAAGCAATGGCACGCGGTCTTTCGTCAAACAGGCGACAGCCTTTTCATATTTGGCGCCGTATTTATCAGTGAAATGATCAAAGGCCTTGTCAGCCTGCTTGCGTGTCTCTGCCATCCAGATGTTATGGAGGTCGGTCTTGGCCTTAGCTTGAATGGATTTCGGCAGCTTGTTGAGGATGTTAGCAGTTTTGTGAACCCAGCAACGTTGCTGAGAGGTGAGCGGGAACACCTCACGTAAGGCAGCCCAAAAGCCCATTCCACCATCGCCTGTTGCCAGTGATGGCGCCAGCACACGATCAACCCTCTTTCATGGAACGAGATCAAGTTGATCGTTTCTTTAATATGGCGTAACTATCCGTGTCCACATGGACACGCGTTACGCTTGCCACGCGCTTTCAGATCGAGCAGTAACTCGCGCCAGCTTTGCGTGCTTTCCCGATAACCATCGGTGAAACCGACAAGTTCCTTTTTGCCTTCTGGCGTGGCGCCAATGATTACGAGCATGCATAAGTTGTCAGGTTCGGTCCTGGCCTGAAAATAGATCCCATCCGCCCAAAGATAGACATACTGCCTGGCCGATAAGTCGCGCTGCTCCCAGGCTTGAAGCTCGTCTGCCCAGCTTTTGGTAAGCCGCGAGATCGTGTCCGGTGACAGAGCTTACCCCCGCGAAGGCGGGGGTTCGGCGCATCCGGGCCAAGTAAAGCCGACAGCGCATCCTGTATTGCGTTCGAGGATACGCCTTTCAAGTAGAGCCAAGGAATTAGGCCTTCCAGGCTCCTCGTCCGCCGGACATATTTCGGCAGAATGCTGGATTGAAAACG
>CAZMAC010000811.1:0-1136 GCA_964564085.1 uncultured Hyphomicrobiaceae bacterium | reverse complement strand
TCCGCGTCCATCCCCGCCTTCGCGGGGACAGGCTTGGACGCGCGTTGCTCTAGCGCAAAAAGCTGTCAAATCCAAGTTCGATAAGTTCATGTTATTAAATCTATAAATTTTAACTATAGGTCAGCAAATCTCATTAGAGAAACAATTTCAATATTGAAGAAAAATACATTTTCAATTAAGTGAAAAAGTCTACAGAATTCCATGATCAAATAGGTTGCGAGCTATGCATAGTTTTCTCTAAAACTAACTCTAGTTTCTTTCTGCCTTCTCCTTATTGGGCTTAGTCACAAGCCCATGACAAACAATCACGCATAGATGATTAAGTATGAGGTGACTCTCGCACCGATCGATGCAACATAGGCTTAGCTAGTGAGCGTTTCCGGTGGCAGCTTGGATTTGGGAGTTAAGACCTGTCTTAAGCTAGAACGGAAACACACCTCTAGCACCAAAAGCACGGGCCGGGAGGCCGTGTAGAACCGGTTGCCTTGGCAACCATCAGGAAATGACACGAGGATACTATGATGAAACGCGTATTCGCTATCGCAATCGCCACAGCTTTTATTGCTGGTCCAGCCCATGCCGCAACGGACTGCATCGGAAAATATGACAGCTTTTGGGAAAAAATGAGCCAGTATGGCAATGCCAAGCCGTCAACTGAGAATGTCGTTGCCGTTAACCGCGCTGCGCTGCGCGCTTACGATGCTTGCCAGTCTGGTGATGAAACCAGCGTTCGTGAATTTTGGGACAAGATGTCTCAGTATGGCAATGCTAAAGACGATGCCAAAAAATTCTTCGAAGAACTGGCTCAATACGGCAACGTGAAATAAGTCTTATTCCACATATGTCGATTGGCGGCAGCCTGTTAACAAGCAGGCTGCTGCTTATCAGACTGCGTATTAAACGCAAATTCTTTTCAAAATAAAGATCAAAGTTCGGACAGCTCAAGCGAGATCTGAAGCTGAGGAGGCGTATATGCTCGCCAATAGCAGACGTGTTCGGAGCATTTTCAATCGAGCTGCTCCACACGATAAGATTATGCTCAACATGCAAGGTGCTTTACCAAAAGCCTTTGGATTAACAAGCGTCTTTATTCTTGGCTTGAGCGCATCAATCCTCGGTATGACAATGGCTATTAT
>CAZMAC010000810.1:0-1137 GCA_964564085.1 uncultured Hyphomicrobiaceae bacterium | reverse complement strand
AATGCGCCGCTGACTAGCTATTCGCCTTTGGTCCAGGCGCGAACAAAGGTCAAGGCGGCAAACCTGCCTAATGTGACCGCCTTCGTGTTGCATCCGGAAGATGAGGGCACGCTCGCGGATCTTACAGCGACGGACAATCAGCCGCTTCTAGTGCCGCCGGCGATTACGGACATTCCGATGTTGTCAACGACAAGCGTGCCTGCAGATTTTACCATCCCGCCACCTGGTACGCCGGATACGGAAATTATCAGCGGCGATTTCCGCAATCTCGTCCTTGGGATGCGGATGGAGATGCAATTGGACATTCTCCGGGAACGATATGCTGACGAATATTCATATGGCTTTCTCGCCGCTTTGAGAATGGACGTTGCCGCCTGGCACGAAAACGCCTTCTGCAAAATTACGGGTGTCCAGCATCCATAAATCGTAGCTATCGCGCGCGCTGGGAATCTATTCTGGCGCGTGCGTCATTGTGCTTGACAAAAATCACGAACACCTTTCCTTAATAGTTAACAACAGAGATTAACAACGATTGTTATTTTTGAAAGGTTGGTGAAATGAGCCAAGAGCTGAAGAGCGAAAGATTTGTTGTCAATCAGGCCGTGATCATGCTGCGTTCGCCCTTGCTTTGGCCGAGCGCCAGCCCGCGTCAGGTTCGCTATGTCGGCGACTCCTTGGTTCCTGAGTCGCGCGGCGGCAAATGGCTGCGCTTATCGTGCTTCGATATGGTCCGCCTTATGCTTGCGCTCAAACTCGTGCGCTTCGGTCTGGAGGCCGCGCCAGCGTCGGCTGTGGTTCGTCACACCATTGAGGACGTGACCCTGTGTGGTGAGCCTGGAGACGGCCTCAAAGAGGCGATTGTAGATCTTCCCAGTCTCTACCGCGATCAGATCTTTGTCGTTCACAGCCGCCGCCATGATGGCTGGCAGGGCAAACTAATCACGCCGGAATTCTTCAATGAGGATTTTCCGAAAGAGCTCAGCCAGCACGGGACGTTTTTGTTGCCGCTGAGATCCGAAGTCGAGCTTTTGGCGCGGCGGATCCGCGAGGAGGCCTTTAGCGATGTCGAAGCCTGACGATACCGAACAACAGCCGGTCAGCCCATGGGAAGACCCTGAATTCAGCCTCACGCGGATC
>CAZMAC010000809.1:0-1142 GCA_964564085.1 uncultured Hyphomicrobiaceae bacterium | reverse complement strand
GCTCGCCGCGCCGCGGTGTCCCAACCGTCAGCCTGATCGTGCCTTGTGCGGTGGTAAATTTGATCGCATTCGACAGCAAATTCAGACAGATCTGGCGGACCGACCGCTTCTCGGCCCACAGGCGCGGCATGTCTTCGGAAAAATCCTCAACGATCTGAATGCCTTTGCTTTCGGCACGCAGATTTAAGAGATGCCGGCAATCATCCATTACGTTAGCGAGCATAACGGGTTCTTCATTGAGCTCGTAACGGCCCGCTTCAATCCGCGACAGGTCCAGAATCTGATTGATGAGATTAAGCAAATGCTCGCCGCTATTGTGGATATCGGCCGAATAGGTTTTGTACGTCGGATTTTCGATCGGCCCCAGGATTTCCGATCGCATCATCTCGGAAAAACCAAGAATAGCATTGAGCGGTGTACGCAGTTCATGGCTCATATTGGCGAGGAATTTCGACTTTGCCAGATTGGCGGCTTCGGCGCGGCGGCAGGCTTCGTCCGAGGCCGCTTTGGCCTGTTCCAGCTCGCCGACCAGCGCGTCTTTTTCGGCGCGATATTCCAGCATCGCCAGCACGGTTCTTTGCAATCCGCTGGCGAGGAAAACCAGATAGACGTGAATGCCGATCGCAACTGCCGCAAGCGCCCAGTAAAAGGGGTGCTCAGCCATCATGAAGCGCAAAACGAGCGCTGCCGTCATCGGGATCGTGCCAGCATAGAGAATGCGCAAAACAGTTGAGGCGAACATGGTGCGCATGGCCACGACAACCATGATTGTCGCAAAGAGGAAAAAGAAGGCAGACCGCTGATCATGTGGAGCAAAGTCGACAAAGACGATGGACGCCCATGTGGTGCCATAAAGGAATTCGGCTGCCGAAAGCGAACGCCGCCAAAAGTCGCTATCGGCCTGCTTCCGGGGCACCATTTGAAACCGGCGGCATAAGAAAATCAGGATGCCTTTGGAAATAAAGACGGTTGCCAGCCAGAACAGCAGCGCATTGACGGGGGCCCAGGGAAGCAGCCCCACGGCGACGACCACGGCGAGTATCGGAATGGCAAGTGAAGCCGTGAGCTCGGACCGCACAAATATGGAGAGGAGTTCGTTATTGAATTCCGGGCGGATTTTTTTCTGATTTATGGGCGTTTCG
>CAZMAC010000808.1:0-1150 GCA_964564085.1 uncultured Hyphomicrobiaceae bacterium | reverse complement strand
CCTTCAGACGTAATCTCGAAACTCAGATATTGCGTGTCGGAGGCGTTGAGAACCTGTAGGTGCATCGTCTCAGGCGTGCGGTCGAGAAGTTCGACCACGGAGGCAATGCGCGAAAGGATATAGCCGGTCCACCACTGCCTCGCTGCCCTTTGCCGATCGTTTACGATGATCGCGATCATGGCTGCTTGCGATATGATGAAAGCAACCACGGCAATCGCGATCAACTGACCGGCAACGGTACGTGGCACCAAGGATTTCATTGCGCTTCGACAGTCCCGGTAAATTTATAGCCGCCGCCCCAGACTGTCTGAATGAGTTTCGGATTTTTCGGATCTTCCTCGATTTTGCGGCGCAGCCGGCTCACCTGGTTGTCGATGCTTCGGTCGAATAGGTTCGCCATACGGCCTTTCGTCAAATCGAGCAGCTGATCGCGATTGAGCACAATATTGGGGCGTTCCAGAAATGCCGTCAGCAGCAGGCATTCGCCATGCGATAAGGGAGTTACCACATCGTCGTCGCGATTGGTGATTTCCCGGCGCTCAGCACTGAACATCCAATTGCCGAAACTCAGCCTTTTGGGCAGGTTAGGCTCCCGCGACGGAGGGATGCTGTTGGTCCGGCGCAGCACGGCTTTAATGCGGGCGACAAGTTCGCGCGGATTGAAGGGTTTCGTCACATAATCGTCGGCGCCAAGTTCCAGTCCGATGATCCGGTCCGTATCCTCGATCAAGGCGGTCAAGAGAATGAAAGGAATATCGGCCGTCTCTCGCACATGACGGGCGAGTGTGAGGCCATCCTCGCCGGGCATCATGATATCGAGCACAATGAGATCGATCGCGCTGGTCTTGAGCGCCTTTTTTGCTTCTGCCGCGTCGGGCGCGACGGTGATACGCATGGCATGCTTACGAAGAAATTTCGCCAGAAGATCACGGATTTCCCGATGATCGTCGACGATCAGGATATGCGGTGTCGTTTCCATCATTGTCTTAAAGCCTGTTCAGCACCAGGGCTTGCAAATCGCTCAACTGCGCTCTGCCAAACTTTATGATTAGCCCTAGCGCTTCGTGCTACCAACAGATTAAGACATCGTTTTTCGGCATTTGGTTCTGTACGGCCGCTGAATTTATTGGCTTTTGCGCGTGCATGATAA
>CAZMAC010000807.1:0-1151 GCA_964564085.1 uncultured Hyphomicrobiaceae bacterium | reverse complement strand
TCAAAATGCCGCGTGTATCGTAAACGATCATATCGTTGAGTTGCTCTTCGCTCAAATTACGGAAGGCGTCATGGTCAATGAGTAAGACAAGAATCGCTTTTTCACTTATAGAGCTTCATCCAATGTCTTATAGTTCGCACCGAGATGCAGAAGTTTTTCCGGAAGCTTTTTGATAAATGGTTCAAAAATATCGACGCGGCTGCCATATTGCTCGGTCAAATTTTCGGCGATTTCGAGGGCAGGGCTTTCAAGCAAGTCATCAACATTTGCTTTGAAGCTGAGCCTAAGAAACAGCACTCGACACCCCGGATGCTACCTGACGAGCTTATGCAATTTAGCGAGCACATTAGCGGTCTTGCTGTCATTCATTTCGCGCGCGGTTCGGATTAATTCTGCTTGCTCTGGTGCAGTGCCGACAATGAGCCACGGGTCAAGCGCAATACAATGCCCCCAACGCCCGGGCCTGATTTTAAAATATTGACGCGCAGATGCCGACTGGCCAGCTCGATCATTTCCCAGACATTGACTCAAGCTGATTGCAAATTACCCATAATTCATTGGCAAAAGCGATATTCAAGTCGCGAAATGCGTTTTCGGTCAACTTGACCATTACTGCTGTTCGGATCGATTCTGAGAGTCCGTCCGGACATTTTATTTGTTTTTCTACACCCTTACGATTCTACGTATCAGCAGGCGGATCATTGTCAGCTTGACGAATGCAACTTTTGATCGGGGTCAGGTTTTCGAAGTCCTTCACCAACCGCCTGCAACGTCCGAGCCAGCCGAAAGTCCGCTCGACGATCCAGCGTTTCGGCAGAACTTCGAAGCCCTTTGCTGGATCACTGCGCTTCACAATTTGAAGCGGCGCCTTGGCGGCTCTGTAGACGGCGGCGGCAGTCTCGACGCCCTGATAACCGCCATCGGCTATGATGGCTTCCAGAAACGGGAATTGCCGCGCACCTCTTTCAACATCGAGATGCACCGGCCGCGATATTGGACATCGGCTGCCGTAATATCGAGACCGATCATTAAACCAAGCGTATCGACCAACTCTGAAATGCTCGCATGATTTCAGACAAGCAAATCAGGCATGACACTTGATGCCCTTATTGTGAGCGCTTGCCGCGATGCTCGTCTGATCGCGGCCAGCC
>CAZMAC010000806.1:0-1152 GCA_964564085.1 uncultured Hyphomicrobiaceae bacterium | reverse complement strand
CATGTGGTCGCTCGGATCGTCAGCACGTGGATCGTCTCGACCGCGCGCTGGATCGCCTTCTTTGATGGCCGGTGGCCCAGATTGGCCCTACCGGTCCTCGGCGAATAGATCCGTCCGAACGTCCAGCCCAGAAAGTCAAACTCCTCCTCCGGCACCTTGCAGATGCGTGTCTTCTCCTCGTTGACCGTCAGCTTCAGCTTGCCCATGATCTCGCGCAATCGGAGCAACGCCTCTTCGGCATTGCCCTGTCTGCACAGGATCACAAGGTCGTCAGCATACGTTACGATCCGGCTTTGGAGGCTTCGCTCCAACCCAAGCTTCTTCCATCCCAACACGAACCGGCGCATGTAGAGGTTCGCCAGCAGCGGTGAAATGGGGGAGCCTTGCGGGATGCCGCGGCGGCTGTCCCTGGCTTCGCTCGTGCGCGTCTTCCGCCCACGCCCGTCGGTCTCTTCAACAGGACATTCCAGCCACATCCGGATCAGATGCAGCACACGCCGATCAACGATCCGGCGCGCCAGCGATTTCATTAAATCCGCATGAGGAATGCTGCCGAAGTAGTCCGCGAGGTCGGCGTCGACCACATCGCGATAGCCGCGGAACAGCAACCCTCCCACCTCGGCAACTGCCTGCCCGGCATTCCGTCCGGGACGGTAGGCATATTGCTCGGGTGGGAGGTCGGCTTCATATATCGGCTCGAGCACCAGCGTTGCCGCTGTCATGCAGACCCGATCCCGCAAGGTCGAGATGCCCAAGGGACGGAGCTTGCCGTTCGCCTTCGGGATATACACGCGCCTGATCGGAGCCGGTTGGTAGGTCTCCTCCCTGAGCGCAAGCGCCAGTTCACCAAGCCATCGCTCGACCCCATACGCTTCGATATCCGCAAAGTCCTGACCGTCCACGCCCGGCGCGCCCTTGTTCGAGCGGCACTGAGCATAGGCATGGGCCAGAATATCCTTGCGGCTGATCTTGTCGTAAAGGGCGTAAAAGCGGTAGCCAGTTTCAGCCTTCGCTTTGGCATGCAACGCCGTCTGCAGCTTCTGAACACTCTTCGGAGTTGATAGGTTACCCAATCCCCGGTCCCTCGCTACGTCTTGCGATCATCTTGAACTGAGGCCCCTTCCCTCCCCCGGCATTACCCGGCTTCATCGG
>CAZMAC010000805.1:0-1154 GCA_964564085.1 uncultured Hyphomicrobiaceae bacterium | reverse complement strand
AGCTGGTCTGCTTCCCTGAACTGATACCAAATTGATTAAGCGAATCCGGCCATTTTCAACCCGTTTGAGGGAGATGAGGAATGGCACGGAAGACATTTACTACGGAACAGATTGCCTGTCCCGGGCTTGATCCGGGATCGGGATGTTGCGCGAGGCGGAGGTCCGGCTGAGCCAGGGGCAAACGATCGGCGTGATCTGCAAGGGCTTTGGGATCTCAGAGCAAAGTTACTACCGGTGGCGTCGCGACTATGGCGGACTGAAGCTCGACCAGGCCAAACGCCTGAAGGATCTCGAGCGGGAGAACGATCGCCTGCGGCCCGCGAATGTTTATCGTAAGCGGTGCTTGACTGGCCGCGATCAGACAAGACATCGCGGCAAGCGCTCACTCAGGCGGTCTCGGAGCTGACGCTGGACAAGCTGATCCTGAAGGAAGCGCTTGAGGGGAAATTACTCACGCCCCTCGCGTCATGCCAGAGGCATGCTTTCAGCATGACGCGATTGCGTCGAGCACGTGCGCTTCCGGACCAAGGTTTCGGAGCGCCGTGCTTGCATCCGGCCTTATGGCGTAAGCGCACCAGGAAATCGTCTATTCACGTGAGGCTATGCGGTTCACATTTGGAGCACGGAAGAATCGCCGATCATTAAAGCGCTTCGCGACAAGCGGGCTGAGATTCACGGGCAGATAGCCGCGTATCAGGCGCAGATTGGTCAGGCTAAGCACGACTTGGCCCATGTGAACGCGACGATCCGTATGTTCACGGACGTTGGATGTCAGCGCACGCGCTATATTGTCAGCCATGGCTTTTTTAAAAAGGGCGAGATCGCCGACCTGTGCATACGCCATCTGCAGCAGGACGATAAGCTGACGACCCGCGAGCTCGCCGAGCGGGTGATGCGTGAACGCGGTCTTGATCCCACCGATACGGCCTTGCGCAACTCGGTCGTATTTAAAGTGGTGCAATCGCTGCGTCACGCTGCCCGGCGCAAGATTGTCGTTATGGTTGAAAAGCGCAAGGGGATGTGCATCTGGTCTGCAGGACCTGCCGTTATGCTGCGCGTCGCCAATAGCCCTTCCAGAGGCGGCTGATCGGTGCAGCGAAACCATTACAATCCTGTTTCATAGCACCCATCTCTCTATGTTGTTGAAGTGAATA
>CAZMAC010000804.1:0-1158 GCA_964564085.1 uncultured Hyphomicrobiaceae bacterium | reverse complement strand
AGATGAGAGCGGCGGGCCAGTCCCAGTCCTCAGGCCGCTTGCGGATATACTTCTCTAAAACTGCTGCCAGCTGCACATCACTCTTGCCGTGAAGACATCGGGTTAATGGCTGAATGCAAGAGGCGGGTGCGCCCATGATTTCCGCCATAGTCAGCCCGCTAATGAAACCTGCGATATATTCTCGGCGCGCTTGGGGATCAGCTTTAAGCAGCGATTGACCAGTTCCAAAACTGGTCAATGTGCCGGGCGTGCTTAATTTCGGTCCGCAGTTAGCCGCGCCGTGCGCGTCTGCTGCACCGTAACACAGCGCTACCACCATTAGGGCTCTTAAGCCACGCGGTGGAGCGAAACCAGCGATTGCCCAGTATAGCGCAGCACCTGCAAGCAGCACGCTTAAAGGTACACCGAGAGCGAACGCCGCCGCCTCCAGCAGCGCCTCCCAGGGTCGCGGTGGCCATCCCAGCGATGGTGTCCTCTTCACGCCTGCCTTGGCATAAGTCTTCTCGACAAGGTCATTCTCTGAGAGATCGCGATATTCCGGGAATAGCTCTCGAAATCTTGGCAATTCGTACCAGCAGGGGATGAGGTCGTTGAAGGGGTTCGAGGGATCATCCGCCCTGCAGTCTTCCGGCGTGCCCCGCACATGCTCTTTTGCAACAGGGATGAGGAGAGTGTCCTCTGCCATTTCTTGTTTAAACGATAACTTCCGAAATTCGCTTCTAATGTCTTCGAAGGTGAAGAAGGCCGTGAACAAAATACTGCTTGCCGCGAACAAAACCCAGCAGCGTATCAATCCTCTTTTGATATTCATGACTTTTCCGACGAATAATGCCGCAGTTCTTGATTACCCTTGGGTATAGCCCAAATGAAGATTGCATAAAAGCCAGGGACACATGTCCTTAGTTAGAATACCTAACAAAAGACACGATGATGTTGCCGCAACTGGATTGGCGCAAGGACATGTTTAGGTCATAAGTGGAAGTCAACCGCATATTCGAGATAGGAATTAACGGCTTTGATAGAACTTAATCCTTTATGACTAATACAATAATTTCCGAAATGCGTTAACTTCTCTCTATTTTTTTCACCTGATACTACCCTCATCGCTTCCCTGACGGGGCGCCGGGCTTAAGACCGACTTGCCAGGGTGGGGATGCG
>CAZMAC010000803.1:0-1160 GCA_964564085.1 uncultured Hyphomicrobiaceae bacterium | reverse complement strand
GCAAAAGTTGAGAGGAATGGCAAGATCGTTACCCTGCTTTTTCCCGAACGGCGCTGGTATCCGGTTGAGCAAAACGCCACCACGGAAGCAGGGATCTCGACAAGATGGCATGGCGACCTTTATGCGGTCCTCGGCGACCCGAATGGCTCGGACGGCTTCGTCACCCTGTGTTATTACAACCCCGGTGTGCCATGGATGTGGTTTGGGGTCCTGCTCATCGCAGTCTGGGGCCTGATCTCTCTTGCTGACCGGCGTCTGCGAATCGGCGCTCAGGGCCGCATAGTAACGCCGTCAGCCTTGCAGCCGGCTGAATAGGAGGGCCCGGCAATGAGGAAGCACGTCCGGTTCATTGCACGCATATTGCCGTGTCTGGCGATGCTCATGCTTCCAATCGCGGGCGCGGTCCAGGCCTTGGAACCTGGCGAAATGTTCGACGACCCTGTCAAGGAACAGCGCGCCCGCGATATCGGCCGGAGCCTGCGCTGCCTTGTCTGTCAGAACCAGTCAATATTCGATTCCAATGCCTCGCTGGCCAAAGACCTTCGCGTTCTCGTCCGCGAACGTATGAAGGCCGGGGATAGTGACGAAGAAGTGATCGAGTTTGTCGCCAGCCAATATGGTTCCTACGTGCTGCTTGAGCCGCCCTTGAATAGCTACACCTACGCGCTTTGGATCGCGCCGGTCATCTTCATTCTTCTTGGCGCTGCACTCGCCATTCAGTTTCGCCGCCGCAACAAGGTCAGCAGACACAATGAGCTGAGTGGCGCCGCCCGTGAAGCGGCGCAGCGAATTCTTCGAGGAGGCAATTGATGTTAGCTCTGTGGATTGCCATCGCTCTTTTCGCATTGGTCTGTGCTATTTGGCTGGTCCTGCCGTTTTTGCGGCGCGCCGAGGTGGAATTGAACGAGGCCGACTCAGCCATTTCGATTTTTCGTGACCAGACGGATGAATTGAAGCGAGACCTGAATGCCGGTCTCATTAACCAGGATGAGTTTGAAGCAGCCTAAAAGGAAATCGAAGCGCGCACGCTGAGCGCTGCAAAAACTTTAGGTCAAGGTTTATCCGTTTCGCGACGCAGGACGCGCCTCGCCGCTATCATTTGCGGGCTAGTGTTCCCCGCCTGACACATGATTCCCATGTCGCCGCAAATCAGTCAGGTT
>CAZMAC010000802.1:0-1160 GCA_964564085.1 uncultured Hyphomicrobiaceae bacterium | reverse complement strand
TTTGAGGTCTGTGACAAACGCACGGGAGAGAAGGTCTTGGCAAGCACCTATATCGCCCAGAATAACGCCTGCCGCGAGGATCTCTTACCATTCGATTGGTATGTCTCATTAATGGTTGCGGGAGCTCGCGAACATGGTCTCGATACGGAATATATCGCGATGCTGGAGTCTACAGTGGCTTATAGCGATCCCGATACAGAAAGGTCGAAACGTATGGCCCGATTGATTGCCTGAAATTGGTGTATCACTTCTGAGACTCGATAGAATCGTCGCAATTTTGCGTTAAGGATTGTTGCTGAGCGGTGTTTTACAGATGTCGACACTTATCATTGCATTCAAAGAATTTCCATAATTAGACGAATTCTTCGCCCTTACCACACATTGCCATAGTTAGGGCTCATTCAGCCGTCAAAAGCTTTTGAAGCTGCTGTGATGAGAAATAACGGTTCGACCGGGGGGCAGTGGAAAGGTCCGGGCTGGGGGAGTTGGCCCGGACCTTTTTGTATTGTGAGGCTGCTTCGTTTTCAACATGATTATGAACACGCCGGACGAGTTTGCGGTCGTCCGTGAGTCGCCAAGCTGGCATTGGAATAAAGAGGGTTGGACGTAATTTCCTCGCCTAACCATCCTGGCAAACTGAAATTGATGTCCTTATCGCTTAACTCAATTTCCGCAATGACGAGCCCCGCCAAGTCACCGGCAAAAACGTCAATTTCCCAGCGCAGGTGGCCGACTGGAATAATGAAACGCTGCTTCTCTATAAGCTTGCCAATGCTGAATGCAATCAACTGGTTCGCATCATCGACAGGTATTGAATATTCAAATTCCGCGCGCTCTATCTCGGACTTGGCACTCTTGATTGTTATGAAAGCAGTCTCACCATTTTTAATCCGAACGCGGATCGTAGATGCTGAGGTCACGGACAAGTAAGCTTGCTTTATGAAGCTTGAAGAAACGGCGTTTTCCCGCCAGTCAGACGCTGCGACCAAAAACCGTCTCTCAATTTCAACTGCCATGGTAGAGAAATCATCTGCTTTGATTGTTACAAAAACATTTGAAATTAAACTTCGTGCGCGGATTATGCAAACGCTTTATCAGTGTAAGCTCTTAGGTTGTTTTCATGACTGTCATAGTGCAATCGGTTTCGGTTCAGAGCTGGC
>CAZMAC010000801.1:0-1160 GCA_964564085.1 uncultured Hyphomicrobiaceae bacterium | reverse complement strand
GACCGGCCCGGAGCGCGAGCTTCTTTATCCATGGCATCCTTGGGCGTGGCGGCAGGTTCACATTCATGAAGTGGTCGAGAAGGATGGCGCAGCGGTCTTCCGCTGCAGCCTTTCCGGTCGGGCATTGGATCGGCGGTTGGAGATTCCGGCGTGGATGTTCGATCGGGCAACCAGCGCGAACTGGCGTGTCGTCGCTGTTCCGCACGCCAACCTTGCCGCGCTTAGCGTCTTGGCGACCCTGCTGCATGACATAGGCGCCTCCTCGCAATCGCAAGAGATAGGCGCAGCATTGGGCTCTCACGACTCGAATCGGAGAGATATCCATGCCGCGTCACCCCACGACAGACCAGTTGAACCTGTTCCCCAGCCAGCACGACGCCAAAACTGCGCAAACACCGCAATGGCAGGCGCTGCCCGCCGAGACGCGCCGATCCGTGACGAAGCTGCTGATCAGACTAATCCTCGACCACATCGACGGCGAGCATACCGTGCAACGGGAGGTCTCAGATCATGATGCATGAGAAGATCAGCCCGCACCATCTGGAGCGAAAGGCCATCCTTTACGTACGGCAGTCGTCAACTCATCAGGTCCTGCACAATCGCGAGAGCAGCACGCTTCAATACGCGATGCGCGATCGTCTGACAGCGCTCGGTTGGTCCCACATCGAGACGATCGATGACGATCTCGGCCGTTCTGCCGCCGGCGGAGTCGCACGCGCCGGTTTCGACCGGATGGTCGCCGAGGTCTGCCTCGGCAAGGTTGGTGCGGTCGCAGCGCGGGAGGTGTCGCGGTTTGCCCGCAACAGCCGTGACTGGCAGCAGCTCATCGAGATGTGCCGCGTCCTCGACACCGTGCTGGTCGACCAGGAGACGATCTATGCACCGCGCCAAGGCAACGACCGGCTGCTGCTGGGACTGAAGGGAAGCCTTAACGAGTACGAGCTCGATCTTTTGCGCCAGCGTTCGCTCTCGGCCCGCTACGAAAAGGCGCGCCATGGCGAACTCGTCGTTGCAGCCCCGGTTGGCTTCGTGAAGGTCGGTGATCGCCTTGAGAAGGATCCCGACCGCCGCGTGCAGGAAGCCATCACTCTGGTGTTCGACAAGGTCGCCGAACTCGGCAGCGCCCGTCAGGCCCTGATGTGGTTCCTTGAGCACGGACT
>CAZMAC010000800.1:0-1166 GCA_964564085.1 uncultured Hyphomicrobiaceae bacterium | reverse complement strand
AACCACCGGCCACACACATAATCGCGAGGTCCCGCAAACGCAAACGCTCATCGGCGGCAAGGTGCTGCGCATTGACCGGGACGGTAACGCGGCAGAGGGCAACAACCCGCCGGAGGGCTATGATCCGCGGATCTACACCTACGGGCACCGCAACGTGCAGGGTATTGCCTTTCGTCCAAGCGATGGCACGCCGGTCACGGCCGAACACGGTCCTTGGCATTCCGATGAGATCACAGTGCTGGCGAACGGCGGTAACGCCGGATGGGACCCGCGCCCCAACATAGCGGGTCGTGGCGATTGCCCAGACAATTATTGCGGTTACATGCCGAACCAGATGGAGGGCGTAGACCCGAAAGAGCGGGTGAAGTTCATGCCGATGACGGATCTCAAAACCTACCCCGACGCGATGAAACCAGCCTGGAACAACAATGGCCTCTCTCAGGGTACCTCCAGCGCCGTGTTTCTGACCGGTGATCAATGGGGTGAGTGGGACGGCCGTCTGGCTGTCGGTATTATGGGGATCGGTTTCGGAGGAACACCGGTCGGCCAGCGTATCGACATAATCGAACTTGGCGACGACGGCACGTCCGTCGGTGATGTCGTCTCGATATCGCTACCGATGGCAGCCGGTCGTTTCCGTTCTGTCGTACAGGGGCCTGACGGCAATTTGTACGCGTCGGTGGATGAGGGCACGATCTATAAGCTATCTCCGAAGAAGTGAGCTCATACCAGCCGCACTGTCGTGAGGCAGTGCGGCTGAACGCGACATCCATTTTATTTGCAAGATCCTGTATTCGTGCAGATTACTGGGAAATTATAGCTGCCTGTCACCAGGATTCGTCGTCGTGATATCAGCCTTAGGGCGTTAGGCGACGTTAAGAAATACTTGCAACCTTTAGGGTGGACTTCTCAATGAAGCGACCAATGCTTGTTGTCATCGTCTCTGTACTGACACTGAATACTGCGCCAGCTCAAGATATGTATACTGGCACCGCGGAAAAGATTTATTCAACGGTATGCAAGAACTGCCATGGTCCGACGGGAAAGGGCTTGGCGAGTTTTCCGAAGCTTGCGGGTCGAGATGCAGACTACATCACTTCCCGTCTCAAACGGTACCGCGGGGGAGAAAAGATCGGCCCCAATTCTCCTCTGATGATCCCGCATGC
>CAZMAC010000799.1:0-1168 GCA_964564085.1 uncultured Hyphomicrobiaceae bacterium | reverse complement strand
GCTGTCAGCGTGCTACCGGCGGCTTTAAGCCCGAGCCCGGCAAAGGACTGAAAGACGATATCGGCGAGCGCGCTGAAATTGTTCAAAAGCAGGGCAAAGAAACCCACCATCAGCACTTTGCGGATCAGCTGGGCGGGGATGTTGTCTTCGCCCTGCAACGCCCAGAACAAACCCGCCAGGGTGATGTCGATGCCGATCAGAATGGTCGTCAGAAAGGCGACATCGCCGGCGAGCAAACCGAAGCCGGTTTCGATATAGCGGCTGAAAGTCTGCGTAAACTGATCAATAATGTTGAGGTCATCCATCGGGCATCGCTTTCCTGTTGGCGGCAGAAAGGGTCTGCGCCATTTGCCAAAGGCGGCAGTCTGGTCGTGCTTTCAGGCAGATGCGAAGCCTAAGGCAGCGCCATCGGTCTTCGCCATGTGTTTCGTTGGCGGTCCGTCATCGCGTCACGCTCATTGCCGGCTATAGGCGGAGGCTTTGCCAAGAAAGGCTTGGAAACGCTGGCGCGCTTCGGCCTCGCCCATCAGTCTGCGGGCCCGCTCCATGGAAGCCGCACGCGCTTCGGCGGCCAGTAGCGTTTGCAACTGTAAGGCCTGTTTGATGGCGAGGGCACTGAGCTCATTGCCGGCCTGCAGCGCCTGAAGGGAGCCTTCGGCGCCTTCGGACCGCCTCAAGAGCGCCGTCAATTGGGCATCGTCCTTGACGACAGCCGCGATGATTTCGGCCTGGATGCGGGCTGAGCGCTCAAAGCTGGCATGGGCTTCGCTCCAGCGCTGGCGGGCATTGCGCATAGCGTCCTCTTTGGCAAGGCTTTCCGTCACGGCGCCGGGGAACAGCTTGTCGAGCGCGGCCTCGGTTTCTCGCAAATTGAGCGCAATCGCGTTTCCCTGATTGAGGCGGGTCCGGATTTGCGACAGGGTTTGCGACAAATCCGGCGCGATGGTGCCGGTCAGACGCTGCAAATTTTTGTCCATCTGCACAATCATCTGCGCCTGGTTCTGCAACTGGCGGATCTGGTTGTTGATCTGCTCTAATGCTCTGACTGCGGAGAGAAGATTTTGCTGAAAATTGGTAGGATCGAACACGGTGAGCGCCTGTGCCGAACGCGGCAGAGCACAGGCGGCCAGAATTAAGGCTGTCAATATGGCGATGATCTTAAGCGTCA
>CAZMAC010000798.1:0-1171 GCA_964564085.1 uncultured Hyphomicrobiaceae bacterium | reverse complement strand
AATGCGCTCGCTCAGCTGGACGCAATGCGCGCAGTTCATCGTCGTTCTCCTGGGTATCACCGTCCCGCTTATCGCGATTTCGGTTTTACTGACCAATCTGCCCTTGCCGCAGCTTTCTTTTGGCAGCGTTCTTGAGCAAACAGCTGAGCTTGAACAGGCGCGCGGGCTTGCCGAGGGCGGGGCGACGCCTTTGAACGAAGCTCTGCCCAGCACCCGCCCGACCGCGCTGACGCAGCCTTTCGGGGCGATCTTTCATTCGCTCGGCGTCGGCGATTTTCTTGCGCTGACCATATGTATCCTTTTTGGATCGGCCGTCCTTCCCGCACAGGTCTCCCGCGCAAGCACCTCATCGACCGTATCCGGCGTTCGGAAAGCTTTTGGATGGGCGGCTTTGCTTGTCGGCTTCATCGCGCTGACAATTCCGGCCTATGCGGCGTTTGCAAAATTTGAGGTTCTGAATGAGCTGCTCGGCATACCGGCGGCGCAGATCCCGGATTGGGGCAATTATCTCTCACGGCTCGGTTTGATCAGCCTTTCCGCGAATGCGCTGGACCCGGCGCTTGGCAACGCGGAGGTCTCGTTCAATCGCGACAGCATTGCGCTGATGCTGCCGATCATGAACGATTTTCCTTTCGTCATTGTCGGGCTTGTGGGTGCGGCGGCGATTGCTGCGGTGATGGCGGCGGCGGGCGGACAATTGGTTTCGCTCGCGGCCGCCTTGAGCAACGATGTCATTTATCCCTTCAATCGTACCGCGACGCCGGCCAGGCGCCTGTTCGTTGCGCGTATTGCCATGGTCGGCTTCGCGATTGCCGCTTATTCCATTGCAGCTGGTGGGGAATTAGACCCGTTCCGGGTCATGCTGTGGTCGATATCGCTGTGCGCCGGAAGCTTCTTTGCACCTCTCGCGCTTGCCATTTGGTGGCGTGGCTTAACGGTTTTTGGCGCGATTCTGGGAATGGTGGCAGGCTTTGCTTCAACAGCCGCTTATATTGTGCTCACAACGGGCGGCGCCGGGGAATGGTTCGGCGTGGATACGCTCACCGCGGGCTTGATCGGGCTGCCTTTATCCGTCGGTGCTGCAATTGCGGGTAGCATTCTCTTGCCGAAACCCCAAGTGGCAGGCGAAAATATTATCGATGAGATGCGAATGCCTGGCGGGGAAACCGTT
>CAZMAC010000797.1:0-1175 GCA_964564085.1 uncultured Hyphomicrobiaceae bacterium | reverse complement strand
GTCTGACGCCGCTAATGATCCGGCGCGTAGGACATGTGCGTGTCTTCGCGGCGCTCGGCAGCTTCATGTCGGCGGGGCTGATCTCGCTGCCATTGCTCACCGAGCCTTGGGCGTGGACGCTGCTGCGGGTGCTTCTGGGCTTCTGCATGTCGGGGATCTACGTCGCCGCCGAAAGCTGGCTGAACAACGCCGCCACCAACGAGACGCGGGGCAAGGTGTTATCGGCCTACATGATCGCACAGACGCTTGGCATCATCGGAGCGCAGGGACTGCTGACGCTGGGCGATGCGGCGACCTCGGCGCTGTTCATCGTGGCCTCGATCCTGGTCTCGATCTCGTTCGCGCCGATACTTCTGTCTGCCACGCCGGTCCCGGCGGTCGAGGTCGCTCGCCCGATGACGATGCGCAAGCTGTTTTCCAGCTCTCCGCTCGGCACCATCGGCATTTTCCTCCTGGGGAGCGTCTATGCGACGCAATCAGGCATGGGCGCAGTCTTCGGCAGCCAGATCGGGCTGTCGGCGGCGCAGATCGCGCTGTTCGTCGCGATGCTCTTCGCCGGGGCGCTGGTGCTGCAATACCCCATCGGCTGGCTGTCGGATCGGGTTGACCGGCGCAAGCTGATCTTCGGAGCGGCAGTCGTCGGCGCGACATCCTGCGCGCTGGGCTGGATCAGCGGAGGCGGTCTGTGGCCGATGATGACGGCCGCCTTCTTGGCCGGCGGGATGACAACGCCGCTTTACGCTCTGTTCTTGGCCTACACCAATGATTATCTGACGGCCGAGGATATGCCAGCCGCCTCCGGCGGCCTTGTGTTCACGTTCGGACTGGGCGCCATCGCGGGCCCGCTGATCACCGGCTGGGCAATGCAGGGGCTCGGGCCCTTCGCGTTCTGGCTGGTGCTTGGCAGCACCTTCGGTGCAATGGCGCTTTATGCGCTCTACCGCATGACCCAGCGCTCGAGTCCTGCCGTGGATGAGACAGAAAGCTACCTCGGAATCCTGCCTACCGTCTCGCCCGTGGCAGTGGAGGCAGCCGGTGCCTGGTCCGCCGAACAGGCCGAGGCCGAACGCGAAGCTGACGCTCAGTCTTGATCGCGGCGACACGGCTTAACGTGTTCGGACGCTAGTGGAGCGACTTTGACATTTGATACCCATTCGCAGCACGCTTCGTTTTCA
>CAZMAC010000796.1:0-1179 GCA_964564085.1 uncultured Hyphomicrobiaceae bacterium | reverse complement strand
AGTTCGTTTGTGTGGCGGAGCTTTTGACGGTCTGGTCGCGACGATTATTTCGCTACAGGAGAAAGATCGACTTGTCGTTCTAATGGATCTCCTGAATCAATCCGTCCACGTTAAAACTTCGGCACAGAACGTAATGGCCGTCTGAATAGCCAATCCGTTTCAATAAAAAATGTCGTGAGCCACATATTGGCGATTTGAATTTTACATGAGTTTGAGGAAAAAGCTTTGGCCCGCAAAGTTGCATTAATTACCGGCATTACAGGCCAGGATGGAGCGCATCTCGCCCGCCTGCTTCTTGATAAGGACTATGTCGTTCACGGCATAAAGAGACGATCTTCATCTTTTAACACGGCTCGCGTCGATGACCTCTATGTCGATCCGCACGAAGGGTCGACGCGTTTTTTTATCCATTATGGCGATCTGACTGACGCCACAAATATGATCCGGCTGGTCCAAGAACACCAGCCTGACGAGATTTATAATCTCGCCGCACAAAGTCACGTTCAAGTCAGTTTCGAAACGCCGGAATATACAGCAAATGCTGACGCTCTTGGTACGTTGCGTTTGCTTGAAGCCATTCGTATCCTCGGGCTTGAGAAAAAAGTGCGTTTTTATCAAGCATCGACTTCGGAGCTTTACGGCAAAGTGCAGGAAGTGCCGCAACGCGAAACAACGCCATTTTATCCACGTTCTCCCTATGCCGCGGCCAAGCTCTATGCTTACTGGATCGCCGTCAATTATCGCGAAGCTTATGGCCTCCACGCCTCAAACGGCATTCTCTTCAATCATGAAGGACCGATGCGGGGAGAGACTTTTGTGACCCGAAAGATCACGCGTGCTGTTGCTGCGATCGAGTATGGCCTTCAAGAACATCTTTATCTGGGAAATCTCGATGCATCACGTGATTGGGGACATGCTCGCGACTTTGTCGAAGGGATGTGGCTAATGCTTCAGCAGGAGCAACCAGATGATTACGTTCTTGCAACAGGCGAAATGCATTCGGTGCGTGAATTCGTGGAACATGCCTTTGCACAAGTCGGGCGAGCAATAGCCTGGACAGGTGATGGAGTGAATGAAATTGGCTGTGACGCAAAAACCAAACGCCCACTTGTCAAAGTCGATCCTAGGTATTTTCGACCGACCGAAGTCGATCAGCTCTTGGGCGATGCTTCAAAAGCG
>CAZMAC010000795.1:0-1186 GCA_964564085.1 uncultured Hyphomicrobiaceae bacterium | reverse complement strand
TGTACAGGACTTTTCATTCATGGGCGGTTCGCTCGGGATGGCAGCAGGAGAAGCAATCATTTCCTCAATGCTCCGGGCGGTTGAGAATGGAACACCTTATATTTTGTTCGCGGCCTCCGGCGGCGCTCGCATGCAGGAAGGCATGTTTTCACTGATGCAGATGCCGCGCACGACTGTCGCGGTGCAAAGACTTCGCGAAGCAAAACTGCCCTATCTCGTCGTGCTCACACATCCGACCACGGGCGGTGTAACTGCGTCCTACGCCATGCTCGGCGATGTGCATCTTGCCGAGCCCGGAGCGCTGATCTGCTTTGCCGGGCCACGTGTTATTGAGCAAACGATCCGGGAAAAACTGCCTGACGGCTTTCAGCGTGCCGAATATCTGAAGGAGCACGGTATGGTAGACATTGTCGTACACCGTCATCAGCTCCGGGAAACGCTTAGCCGGTTGTGCAACCTCTTGATGGAACGCCGCGAATTGAAACGCCGCGTACAGCGCCGCCGGTCCGCGGAAAAATTGCCGGACGCTCCGAAAGAGACGCCTCCCGCGAGCCTTGAAAATCTGCCAAAACAGGAGCCGGCCCACGAGAAACCGGCCGAACCGGCTTCGGCCAGCCAGTCCAAAGCGATTATTCTCCCGCCGCCGCCGAAAAAAGCCGCAGCCGAATAGACATTGAACACGCATCAATTAAACCTCATTTTTTATCCGAGCGGCCTCACTTCGTGTTCCGGGATGCGAGCTAGCAAAACGATAAAGAAAGGGCGATAGGAATGACCGCCCCAAAAACCAAACTTTCCGAATTGCTTGCCCGCTTCGAGCGGCTGCACCCGAAATCGATTGACCTGTCGCTCGACCGTGTTCACCGGCTTCTTGCAGCATTGGATCATCCTCACAATGCGCTGCCGCCGGTCATTCACGTTGCCGGTACCAATGGCAAAGGTTCGGTCATTGCATTTCTTCGTGCAATCCTGGAGGCCGCCGGCTATAGCGTACACGTCTTTACCTCTCCACATCTGCGCCGGTTCAATGAGCGGATCATGCTTGCGCAGCAACGCGGCGCGGAGCCGATCAGCGACACGGGCTTGTATGACGTCCTGACGCAGGCGGAGGCTGCCAATGCCGGAAAGCCGATCACTTTTTTCGAAATCACGACGGCTGCCGCCTTTCTGTCTTTCGCCAAACACC
>CAZMAC010000794.1:0-1190 GCA_964564085.1 uncultured Hyphomicrobiaceae bacterium | reverse complement strand
TTTGTCACTCGGGAAGGCTGTATAGAACAGCGGCGACATTCAGCAAACTCGGCATAGTAACGCATATATGGATTTGCTGTCTGAAAAATGACGTGGCTTGCGCCGGAATCTTTATTGGAAGCGCAGTCTGTCGTCCGCGGGCTTGATCCGCGGATCCATTTCAGTGCTTGCCTGCCTCGCACCGGATTTTGATAGGTCAATGGTATGGGTTGCCGGGTCCCCGGCTCAGAGACCGGGGCAGGCAAGCTCGGCAAAGACATTTCCATGCAGATGGCTTGCTGCATAAAAAAATTCGGCCGCCTTCGGCGGCGCTTGGGGCAAGCAGGCTACGCAATCCACGCCGCTACGGCTCCGCCTCCGCTTTACGCCCTTGTCGCCCCGGACTTGATCCGGGGCCTACTCCGATCGCAACAAACGCTGTCCTGAGTCGATAGCAGAGTAGGTCCCGGATAACGCCTGCGGCGTTTCCGGGATGACGGTATCGGACAGCTAGAGCGCATTCCGAGAAGTGGGAACCGGTTCTCGGATAAAAATGCGCGCCTAAACAAATAGTGAGAAGCCGACGATCTGATTCTATCAGATCGGAAAAGGCTCTAGTCCCGGTCAGGCTGTGGCCGAGCGGCTCCGCGCGCTCGACTCACCGCCTGCCCTTCCTGCTTGGTAAGCCTGCTGGAGCTCACAGAACTCGGGCACAGCGGAACCCTAAGTCGTAGTCCCGGTAGTCGCGGTCGATCGCGTGGCGGTAGGCGGCACGCCCGTAGCGCGCGCCGTAGAACCAGGAGCCGCCGCGAAGCGCGCGCCTGGCGCCGTCAAGAGGGCCGACAGGGTCGGCCACGGACGTGGCCGAATAGTCCCGCAGATCGTCCGAACACCACTCCCAGACATTGCCGTGAACCTGATAAAGCCCCCACGGGTTCGGATCGAAGGTCTTAACTGGCAAAGTCTTGTTGGAATGAATCTCGTAATTCGCCTGATCGGTTGAGATCGACGCGCCCCACCAGAACGGCGTCTGGGTGCCAGCGCGGCAGCAATATTCCCATTCCGCCTCACTTGGTAAACGGTAGTCCTTACCTGTGACTTTGCAGAGCCACGCGATATAGGCCTGCGCGTCATCCCAGCTCACATTGATAACCGGACGGTCCCCGCGTCCCCAGCCCTGATCCTGCGGCTCATGTCGCTTATTTGGTGAG
>CAZMAC010000793.1:0-1190 GCA_964564085.1 uncultured Hyphomicrobiaceae bacterium | reverse complement strand
AAATGCACGCCGCACTGGACAATGACATCGGCATCGGCTTTTGCCGCTTCTTTCGCAAGCTGCAGCGAGTCACCCATAAAGTCCGAAATGCAGTGAAAAATCTCAGGCGTCATGTAATTATGCGCCAGAATGACCGCGTTCCGCTCGCGCTTCAGGTCGTTAATCGCCTTGACGTAGGGCGCAAAAGCCGGCCATTCCACAGGAGGAATGATAGGCGCGACACGGTCGTAAAGATGCGCGGTCTCGGCCGCGATTTCTTTGGTATAAGCAAGGCTGGGCACAGGCAGACGCTTTTCGGCCGCCCCGCTGCGCCGGTCCAAATTCAAGCTGACTGTCGCCATCTTATCCTCCTTAACCTCCGGGAGAGCCGGAGACATTATACTCAAATTGAGCATATCTTGGCGCGCAGTCGGCACGCGATATATACTCACGATGACTATAACATAGGATAAGGGGCGGCGGATTACCAGCCCCTTATTTTTTAAAGATTGTTTTGAAAAAAACGCAAATTACTTTGCGGCTTCCTCATCCTCTTTCGAAAGTGTCGTGACCAGGCTTCCCAGCGTTGCCAGAAACTGGTCTCTTTGATCCTTCGGGATTGCCAGGAGCAACTGCTTGTCGACGGCGTCCGCGTGCGGCTTCATCCTCTTGAGCGTATTCGTACCCTTGCGGGTGAGCTTGACTGCGTAAGCGCGGGCATCTTCCGGCGTACGCTGACGCTGGACGAGATCCTTATCAAGCATCCGACGGACAATATCGGCAAGCGTTGAACGGTCGATCCCGGTCTTGTCGACCAACCCGGTCTGGCTGATGCCCGGATTGTCGCCAATCGCATCGAGAATGGCGTATTGACGCGGGGTCAATAATCCAGACGGCGCGGTGCGGGCGAAAATATCGCCGGCGCATTGCTCAGCTCTATGAATAAGGTGCGTGACCGAGCCTCGAAAAGGAGGAGGCGACTGGGTCGATGTCTTCTTTTTGGGTTTCGGTGCAGCCTTGGGACTGGCAGTTTTTGGACTGGCAGTTTTTGCGGTAGCCTTGCCAGCGGGCTTTTTTTTGCGTGTGTTCATTTGAAAACGTAACCGATCGTCTGTTCCTCTGTGACCCGTGACTTCTAGAGCAACGCGCGTCCAACCGGACGCGGACAGTTGCTCTGACTGTTTAAAATAGATCAACTTTTCTGCGTTTTG
>CAZMAC010000792.1:0-1195 GCA_964564085.1 uncultured Hyphomicrobiaceae bacterium | reverse complement strand
AGGCTTCACGGGGCCATGCTTCGCCTGAAAGCGCTCTACTGCCGTAAATCGCTTTTTACTTTTGTTTCATGAGAAATTGCTGGAGCGTCGATTTCGGCAGATTGTTCACGCAGATTCTGATAGCGCTGCATGCTAACCGGGATCATGGCAAGATAGGCAAGGCAACAAAGCGTCAAGCTGAGATAGGGATAAGTCACGAAGGTCGCAACGAGAGCGACGCTGACCGCGATAACCGGCGCAATATATTCCGGTTCAACCCGCCTTCCGATAAGCTTTCCGGAAAAAGTTCGAATTCTACTTGCCATCAGCCAGGCAATAACGATCGCATATACAGTTAGCAAAGGCTGAAAAATCCAAGCTTTCGAAACGCCAAGCCCTTCCAGATAGACCGGCAGCAATAAGATGATGGCGCCTGCAGGCGCGGGCACCCCTATGAAAAACGCATTCTCCCATTTGGGTTTTCCGGCATCATCCAGCGCAACATTGAAGCGCGCAAGCCGCAATGCGGTCGCCACAGCGAACACCAGAACGATAAGCCATCCGAGGCTTTCCGCTCCCGAAAATCCCCACAAATAAAGCACGATGGCGGGCGCCACGCCGAAGCAGACGAAGTCCGAGAGCGAGTCAAGCTCGGCGCCGAAACGTGAGGACGCTTTCAACAACCGCGCCATACGGCCGTCCAGTCCGTCGAGGGCGGCTGCGCCAACAATTGCGGCCAACGCGTATTCAAACCGGCCTTCAATCGCCATTCGGATTGACGTCAAGCCGACGCAAAGCCCAAGCAGCGTTACCATATTCGGAATCAGAATGCGGATCGGCACACTGCGCCTGCGCGCACGCAAAAAGGCGCGGCGGCCATCGATCATTCTTTCGGAGAAGCGGCGTTTCATTTGAGTTTGGACTTTTGCACGATCGCGGCTGAACTTTCCATCATCAATCGATGTTAAATTCCACCATCCTCTTAATTTGCTCCAACGTCAGGCCTTCCGCCCGCAAGGCGCGCAAGCTCTTATCGCGATAGGATTTGGACAGCTTGCGGCCATCCTCCGCCGGAATCAGCCGGTGATGGCAATAAAGCGGCTCGGGGAGGTCCAGCAAAATCTGTAAGACGCGGTGAATATCGGTCGCGGCGAACAGATCCATTCCGCGCGTAATATGCGTCACGCCTTGGATCGCATCATCCGTCACCACCGAC
>CAZMAC010000791.1:0-1198 GCA_964564085.1 uncultured Hyphomicrobiaceae bacterium | reverse complement strand
AAGGGCATCAATGGCCTTTCAATTCTGGTGGAAGAGCAGCTGATCCGCGATCCATTCAGTGGACAACTCTTCGTGTTTATCAACCGTGCACGGGACAAGATTAAAATCCTTTATTGGGAGCGCTCCGGTTTTTGCCTGTGGCAGAAGCGGCTCGAGCAGGAGCGCTTCAAATGGCCGGAGCATCTTGCGGGCGATGTGCTGACGCTTGACGGGCAGCAGCTCAACTGGCTGCTCGACGGCTATGATCTGGCGGCAATGCGGCCGCACCGATCGCTCGCCTATCGCACGGTGCTGTAGAAAAAATCCGATCTGAAGCCGCAGACATACGGGCAAATCAGATAGGATCTGCGCATGGCGAAGGCGGCGACAAAAGATCTTTCCCGGGAAAATGAAGCGCTCAAACAAGCGTTGCGCGCGCGGGACCAGCATATCGCCGTTCTGGAAGAGAAATTACGGCTGGCTCTGCACAAGCGGTTTGCCGCCAGTTCCGAAAAGGCTCTTCCCGGTCAGTTCAATCTGTTCAATGAAGTCGAGACCCTATCTGCGGTGGCCGCTATCGAAGAAGCCACAACAACTGTTCCTGAACACCAGCGCAAGAAGCACGGGCGCAAACCGCTGCCTGATCATATTCCGCGCACGCGGATCGAGCACGATCTTCCCGAGCAGGAAAAGATCTGCGGCTGTGGCTGCCGCAAGACATGCATTGGCGAGGCCGTTTCGGAACAGCTCGACATTATCCCGGCAAAGATCCAGGTGCTGCAACACGTCCGGCTCAAATATGCCTGCCGGTCCTGCGAAGGTGTAGAGGATGACGGTCCGGCAGTGGCGATTGCGTCCATGCCACCGCAGCCGATCCCCAAGAGTAACGCCTCGCCAGGCCTGCTTGCCCATATCGTTACGGCAAAATTCCAGGATGGATTGCCGCTCTATCGGCAGGAAACGATGTTCGCACGGATTGGTGTCGAACTGCCACGCTCAACGATGGCCAACTGGGTCATTAGGGCCGGCGATTTGATCAGGCCTGTGATCAATCTGATGCATGAGACCCAGCTTGGCTACGACGTACTGCAGATGGATGAGACGACGCTGCAGGTGCTGAAGGAAAATGGCCGGGCCGCGGCATCGAATTCCTATATGTGGGTGACAAGAGGCGGCCCGCCATCCAGCCCGATTATCCTGTTCACCTATGATCCATCAC
>CAZMAC010000790.1:0-1201 GCA_964564085.1 uncultured Hyphomicrobiaceae bacterium | reverse complement strand
AATACGTATGCTTTTGCCGCAGACTGCGCTGACGATCCAAAGACAACAGGCCTGGCCCGGACAATCGCCATTGATTCAAGCAAAGGCAAGTTTTTTGGCCGCCTGCAATATAAGAAAACAGCACCTCTCCGTAAGAAAGAAGTCGTTCTTACGTTCGACGATGGACCGCATCCTAAGAATACCAAGACCATTCTCGATATTCTTGACCGCCACTGCGTGAAAGCGACATTCTTTACTGTTGGCCGTATGGCGATGTACATGTCAAAAGGCGTTAAACAAGCCGCCGAGCGCGGACATACCATTGCGACGCACACATGGTCTCATCCCCGCGATTTGAGCAAGTTGTCGATTGAGGAAGCGAAGGTCGAGATTGAAAAAGGTTTCGTCGCAACTTCGTACGTTCTCGGCGGAACGATCGCCCCGTTCTTCCGCTATCCTGGCTTGAACCATTCGTCTGAATTAAACGCTTATTTGGCCAGCCGGAATATCAGCGTTTGGTCCGTCGATGTCGTTTCCGACGATACGAGAGCGGGTTTAACACCAGAGCAGCTTATCAATCAGACGATGGAGCGCATCCGGCGCATGAATGGCGGCATCGTGCTGTTCCACGATCTGAAAGATGTCACCGCCGAAGCGATGGACTCATTTCTAACCCAGCTTAAGCTTGAAGGCTATAAGATCGTGCATGTCGTTTCCAACACGGCCTATCAGCCGAATGCCGATCTGGTCGCTCGTCTCGATTTTACGAAGCAATCCTTGCAGACCGTCGCTTTCACGGGTGTCGCTCCCGCAGGTCAACTCGCTGAAGACAGTAACATTTTAGCGCCCGGACAGGTCGGTATTATGAAAAACGAGTTCGTTCATATTGAGTCGTCGGCCAATTCTGATGATAGCAAGATTTCGGCGACCAGTTCGGAAGCGGTGAAACAGAATTAAGCCGATTTGGTCTAGAGCATCAGACCGAAAAGTGCGAAGCGGTGTTCGGATAAATCTTATGTTTAATTAAATAGATAGAGCGGCGCTGCGATTCTAATTTAAGATCCGCCGCCTTGGCCTAGTTGGCCATCGTAGAATGAATTCGATCGAGCGGGATGGTATGAAAATCCTGTATCGCGAGGCTCGGGAGCGCTGGCCAGAAGTGTTACCTCAGCCCCGTTATTTAAGCTTTCAACCGATACCCTGTTCTGAAAATCCACCAGAT
>CAZMAC010000789.1:0-1210 GCA_964564085.1 uncultured Hyphomicrobiaceae bacterium | reverse complement strand
TTAGTCGTAACAAAGTATGAAAGGTCGTAGTGGAGATGATCATGACGCGAACATATGATTTTTTCGATATTCTTAAGAATGATATCAATGGAATGATTGATGTGAGATCCTCATTCCTCAAGGATGACATTGGCTCTTACTTTGAGGATCTTCTGCTGGACCCCGATTTTGATCAGATCGGCGCGCTGGAGCCTGGAAGCAACGAATTCAATATGTATAAAGAGCTGAACGCTCTGCCGAAATAATTTCGCTAAAATAGGCGAAGATCGCAATTGCAATTTGAATTAAAAGTGGTAGCATTGTGGCATAAATTTGGCGTAACGAATCCCCTATCATCGTCTGATCCCAATCACAGACATGCGGAAAGCGAGGATTTTATCCTCGCTTTCTGTTTTGTGCCGCCAAGTCGGCAGGTTAGTTCGTCAGATTGATCATCCGCTCAACGGCATGGCGCGCGCGCTCTGCTACGACCGGATCGACGAAGACCTCTTCCTCCATATTCACAAGGCAATCGAGGATTTTCGGCAGCGTAATCCGCTTCATATGCGGGCAGAAATTGCAGGGCCGGATAAATTCGACGTCCGGCGTTTCGGCCTGCACGTTGTGGCTCATCGAGCATTCCGTCACGAGCAGAACCTTCGAAGGCCGGTGATCCTTGACCCAGTGAATCATGCCGCTGGTCGAGCCGGTGAAATCGGATTCCTTGATGACGTCAGGCGAGCATTCCGGATGCGCGATGATCTTCAGGCCCGGATGCGCATCGCGAAAGCCGCGCAGCTCTTCGCCGGTGAAGCGCTCATGCACTTCGCAATGGCCGTGCCAGGCTATGATCTCGACATCGGTCTGCGTCGCGACATATTTGGCGAGATATTCGTCCGGGATCATGATTACGCGCGGAACGCCAAGACTTTCAACGACTTTGACGGCATTTGACGATGTGCAGCAAATGTCGCTCTCAGCCTTAACCTCAGCCGAGGTGTTCACATAAGTGACGATTGGTACGCCCGGATAGGCCTCACGCAGGGCGCGGACATCTTCTCCGGTGATCGATGCGGCCAGCGAACAGCCCGCCCGGCTGTCGGGGATCAGCACCGTCTTGCCAGGATTGAGGATTTTTGAAGTTTCCGCCATGAAATGCACGCCGCATTGCACGATAACATCGGCATCGGCTTTTGCCGCTTCTTTCGCAAGCTGCAGCGAGTCACCCATA
>CAZMAC010000788.1:0-1229 GCA_964564085.1 uncultured Hyphomicrobiaceae bacterium | reverse complement strand
CACATCGCGCGCAATCATCGGCACCTGCAGCACGACACCATTGCGCGGACAGACCGGCAGAAAGGGCGAATACGTCTTACGGCGCTCCGGCCCGATGGTCGGCAAAATGATATCCATCACCTTGTCGTAGACGGCGAGCATCTTCAGCAGGGTCGTATCCATCATGCCGGATTTGTAGCATTCGGTCGCCGAGAAGAACTCATATTCGAAGCCGAACCGGTCGAGAAAGCGCTTCAGCCGCGCATTATTATGGGCGGCAAAGCTGGGATATTCGTTTGTGAACGGATCGGGGATGGCTGACAAAGGCTTGCCCAGATGGCTCGCCAGCATCTCCTTATTCGGCACATTGTCCGGCACCTTGCGCAGGCCGTCCATATCGTCGGAAAAACAGATCAGCCGGGTCTTGATCTTGCCCCCGGTCAGCACCTCAAAGGCGTGGCGAACCATGCTCGTGCGCGCCACCTCGCCAAAGGTGCCGATATGCGGCAGGCCGGACGGGCCGTAACCCGTTTCGAAGATCGCATCCCCGCCATGCCAGCCCGGTTTCTCGATACGGGCGATCAGCTTTCGCGCCTCCTCAAATGGCCAGGCCTTCGCCGCCATCGCCGTCTCGATCAATGCCGTATCCGTCTTCGCTGTCATGGGTCGTCCTGTTGCCGCATCCGGCTCTTCCGCAAGATTTGCCGCGACAGTAGTGGGTGCGGCGTGAAGCGTCAATTGAGCGCTTTGTCAGCCCTTTTCTAAAGGGCTGTCGGGCAACCTTCCCATTTTTTCGCGAGATAAAACCACGATTCTATCTCGCCGCTTTCATTCGCGCGTCATATATGACGGCGAAAAACCTTGCCATAGCAATTGCTTTTCCCGCTAGTGTGATGATCCAGAAGTTCGTCACATTATGCAGCAAGCTCAGAACGAACTTTTGGATTCTCAAATCACACTAGATCAACCTGCGTTTAATCGGAATCGATTAAGCGCAGAAAAGTTGATCTATTTTAAAAGGTTAGAGCAACTGTCCGCGTCCAATTGGACGCGCGTTGCTCTAGTAAAATCAATATCTTAGTGTCCCTTAAGATTCCGAAATTCGCTACGGAACGTGCTGCAATAATCAGGCGAATTTCGGAATCGGGACACTAGTGTGATGATCCAGAAATTCGTTACATTTTGCAGCAGGCCTGGAACGAACTTCTGGATTCTCAAATCACACTAACCTAATCCGCTCCGATTGGATC
>CAZMAC010000787.1:0-1232 GCA_964564085.1 uncultured Hyphomicrobiaceae bacterium | reverse complement strand
TATTTCAAAAAATTAGCGCAACTGTCCGCGTCCATTTGGACGCGCGTTGCGCTAGCGTCGATCCTGAGCATGTGAAGGATGATTTGAGCGTCCTTGGGATCGTTCTTGTCCCAGCCATTATGAAGCGCTTCACGCGTGCGGGCGAGTGCCAGCGACGAGATAAGCCGGGGTGTGAAGCCGGCCTCGATAAGCCGGTACGCCAGTGGGCGGTGGTAGTTCCCGGTTGCCTCGAAACCAATGATGAGCGGACGATCGAAGCTGATTAGGCGTTCAACAAAACGGTCATGCTCAGCCCGACAGTTGAGCACCGTCGACCGGATACGGCATGTCTTGCCGGTGACCTCAATCAGCACGTCGTTGTGCACTCTCGAGATATTGATGGCTACCAGAATAGAGCCTTTCGGCGTAGGCTGAGGAATAGTCACGGGCGTAGTCTCCAAAGTGTTGATTCGTAAAATCGCTTTAGAGATCTGCGGCACGGTCCTGACCGTCCGCCTGAGCTATAATCCTCCGCAACCGGTCAGGGCCTCCTTCCCACCAGTTCCTGACGTGCTACGCTTCTGAATTCACCGACCGCTTCGCCGTGGACATGCCCAGCAAGCCGAAGGGCAAACCCTCCGGCAATCATCCTTTCGATCGGGCGTACGCCGAGGCCGGCATCGAACACTGCCTCGCCAAGCCATCTACTCCGCGAACCAACGGCATGGTCGAGCACTTCAACCGACGCATCACAGACGCAATCGGACGCGAGAAACGCGGGATTGCCCATCGTCTGTTCGCCAACCATGCCGATCGCGGTACCTTCCTCTATCAGTTCGTTCACAATTAATAATCACACCCGACTAAAAAATCTCAGCTACAAGGCACCTCTCCAGATCCTGGCCAACCTAGCGAGACCAAAAACGAAAGCGGGGGACGAGGGTGATCCAACTCTAGCTCGGTCCATCAGATGACCGACCTAATCCCGATCCATCCCCCGCCGCTGGGAAAGGGCGGCTACCCTCTTCGAGCGGTTCCTTGTCAAGCTGTTCGTGGAAAAAGTCATAAGACAAACCTAATCCGCTCCGATTGAGTCGGAGCATATGCTCTGATTATTTGTTTACCGCGCTTTCCAAGCGGTGAACCGGCATCCACTTCGCCTGGAAGCGCTTTAATGCCAAGCTCAGTGCCTAATTTGGTAACTGAAGCTGCGCTGTTCTGGATGTAGCCCCGTGTTGCGGCGTGGTGGGGCG
>CAZMAC010000786.1:0-1237 GCA_964564085.1 uncultured Hyphomicrobiaceae bacterium | reverse complement strand
ATTTGAAAACGAAGCGTGCTGCGAATGGGTATCAAATGTCAAAGTCGCTCCACTATGTAAGCTGTAAATTCCTATGCTCAGAATTCGCTTTATGAGTAGACAAAATGTCTCTGAAGAACTGGAATGTGTTTCCGATATGATCACGTATAGCTAGCGATAACAAAGAGCTATCACGTTTTTCCAGGGCAACCATTATTTGCTCATGTTCGATGAGGGCGCATGCCAAACGTGTTTCAGGTATGGTGATAGAAAGCCGGATGCGGCGCACGCGACCCGAGACAGCTCTCATTATTTGGACAAGATTCCGGTTTCGCGAAGCGGCTTGAATTCGCGAATGAATGTTTTCGTTCGCTGCCCTGAGTCCCCTTAGATCACCGCGCTCGTAACAAGCCGCCATTTTATCGTGCAAGGCCTGCAATTCATCCATTTCTCTCTGACTGAGCTGCTTACAAGCAAGTTCTCCGGCGAGCGCTTCAAGTCGGCTATAAATCGGGAAGGCTTCAGTAATATCTTGCATTGTCAGCGGCTTTACGATCGCGCCGCGATTGTGGTTCAAAACAACAAGACCTTCATAGGCTAAAACTTTCAAGGCTTCGCGTAGCGGCGTTCTTGAAATGCCAAAATGATCGCAAAGGTCTTTTTCGGGTATTTTTTCGCCGGAACGTAATTTTCCTGTAATTATACAGTCTCGAAGCTTGGTGAGCAGCTCATCGTGAATCAGCTTTATCGAGATCGATTCCGTCTTCTCCGTCTCGAAATGCGAAAAGCCTGAAGATGTGCTCTGTCGAATTCGTAATGCATAACTATCCATATTTTAGTTTTCCATTACCAGCAAACTCAGCTCAGTATCGCAGATATTCATAATTTCATGTAGGCACAAGCCTGCAAAAACCCAATAATGTCTTATTTCGAAAGTTTTTAATTTTATAGGTTAATTGGCAAAACAAAATTTGAAAAGACCCAACGATGGTTGGAGCAATACGCGCCCAAACCTGTCCCCGCGAAGACGGGGATGGACGCGGACAGTTGCTCTAACCCTTTAAGACAGATCAACCGATCTTCAATTGATCCTATTTGTAGGTCAGTTGATCCAGGATATACGGGGGTGATAATTTCCTGGTTGCTCCATTGAGCTTTTCATCGGCGAGAGGCCCGCTCTGAACCGAACCCGATTGCACTATGCCAGTCATGAAAACAACCTAAGAGCTTACACTGATAAAGCGTTTGCATAATCCGC
>CAZMAC010000785.1:0-1240 GCA_964564085.1 uncultured Hyphomicrobiaceae bacterium | reverse complement strand
GCCAAAGTTTGACGACATTCGTGAACGCCGTCAGAGCAAGTAAGATATTGAGCGCGGCCAATGCCGCGAATGCCAATCCGAAAACAGCCAGAGTCATCTGCTTACGTCCTTTGGTTTCGTCGTCTAAAGAGGCTCTCTTTCCGTTTAACGTGTCTGGGGCCAGACATTTCGTTCCACCCTTATTTTTTACCCGTTCGCGGCAGCGAAGCGTTCCGCGGCCTCGACGATCTCATGGACGATCCCCGCCTCGGTCATGGCGTGGCCGGCATCAGGCACGATCCGCAGATCGGCTTCGGGCCAGGCTTTTTTCAAATCCCATGCATTGCGCGCCGGCGTAACCACATCATATCGCCCGTGAATAATTATACCGGAGATGTGCCGGATTTTTGATATGTCGCGCAGAAGCTGGCCGTCCTCAGCGAAAAAGCCCTTATTCTGAAAATAATGCGCTTCGATCCGTGCAAATGCGAGGGCATAGGAATCAGCCTGAAAGTTGCCGATGCGCTCCGGATCGTATGACAGGGAGAGCGTGGTGCCTTCCCAGGTGCTCCAGGCCCGCGCCGCTTCCATCTGGCCCGGATAGGAATCGTCCGTGAGACGGCGATGATAGGCCGCAATCATATCCCCTCTCTCATCCGGCGGGATCGGCGCGAGATAATTCTCGAAAGCATCCGGGAAGATCCACCTGCAGCCCTCCTGGTAGAACCATTCCAGCTCGGCGCGGCGGAGAAGAAAAATGCCGCGCAGGATGAGCTCGCTTACGCGGCCTGGATGCGTCTGCGCATAAGCCAGCGACAATGTCGAGCCCCAGGAGCCTCCGCAGAGCTGCCAGCGCTCGATGCCAAGCCGGGTGCGCAGCATCTCCATGTCGGACACCAGATGCCAGGTCGTATTCTCTTCAAGCGAAGCATTCGGCGTGGATCGCCCGCAGCCCCTTTGATCGAAAAGAATGATCCGATAACGCGACGGGTCGTGATAGCGCCGCATCGTCGGATTGGCGCCGCCCCCCGGCCCGCCATGAACCATCAGTACCGGCTTGCCTTGCGGATTGCCGCATTCCTCGAAATAAACGCGATGCAGATCGGAAACATCAAGGGTTCCCGTCCGAAAGGGTTCGATTTCAGGCAAAAGTCTTTTTCGGGTCATCTGAGTCATCGTCTTTTGCGTCGTATCGCGCTCAGGATTTACAGCTTGCTTAGGGTTTGATGGCCTTGCCGCGCGCGGCAAGACGCGTCACCCG
>CAZMAC010000784.1:0-1240 GCA_964564085.1 uncultured Hyphomicrobiaceae bacterium | reverse complement strand
CCGTAGTAAGCGCAGCGACGGGGACTTCCACCATCAAGCCCATTCGGGGCACGCCCCAGGGCACGCCAAGATGCTCCAACTCCGTTACTTCCGTCATCATCATCTGGCGCGCTTTGGCGAGTTCCTCCGGGACCGTGACCATCGGAAACATAACATTGACAGGGCCGCAAGCCGCCGCTCGCGCCAGCGCTCGGAGCTGAACGCGGAAGAGTTCGGGTCGCGCAAGAGAAAGCCGCAGGCCGCGCACCCCAAGGAAGGGATTGGTCTCGCCGTCGATGGTGACGCCCGGGATCGGCTTGTCGCCGCCTGCATCGAGCGTTCGGATTGTGACCGGGCGACCATCAGCCCATTCGATCAACCGGCGATAGAATGCGAGCTGCTCTTCTTCCTGAGGCTGATGGCCGTCCTTGAACAGAAACTCTGTGCGCGTTAGGCCGACACCATCGCAATGTTCTACGTTGATTTCACCTAGGCGGTCCGGTTCGTCGATATTGACCAGGATTTTGACTGCTTCGCCTTGCGCTGTCACGGCAGGGCACGGAAGCAGGGCTGCTGCGGTTTTACGTTCATCCTCATCCGCAATAATTCGCGCCTTCACGGAGGCGAGTGTGGCAAAGCTTGGCTGGACCGTCAGTGCACCTTCGACCGCATCAATTATCGCAGTTACTCCACGTTCGATCTCGCTAATGTCGGCATCCAAACCGACAATAAGATTGACGCCACGCGCTCGTGCGAGGATCGAAACATGGCTCGTCGGGCTTCCGCCCAAAATCGCTGCGCCGCCGATCCGGTCCCAATCGAGATCAAGGAATGCCGATGGTGTCAATTCGGCAGCAACGACAATCGCTTTCTCCGGAACTTGTTCAGCTGAGGTTTGGGAGCCGTAAATTACACGCATCACGCGGTCCCGCAGATCAGTGAGGTCGTCGGCACGAGCCGAAAGCGTTGCCTCGCCACTATCCCGATACTCCGTGATTTCACCATCCAGCGTTTTGGCCCAAGCCTCGCCGCAGGGCGTGCCGCTTTCGATTGCTTGATAGACAGGCGCGAGCATATCGTCGTCGTCCAGCAAGGCGAGTTGAAATTCGAGGATGTCGGCCGCCAGCTTGTCCTGTGAGGCAATCAGTGTTTCAAGCTGCCCTTCAGCGATTTCCAGCGCCTTACCGAATGCCTCTGCCTCCTCTTCGGCAGAATGAAATCTAAGAGTTACAGCGTCTTCGTCATGCAAAACAAGGATCGG
>CAZMAC010000783.1:0-1242 GCA_964564085.1 uncultured Hyphomicrobiaceae bacterium | reverse complement strand
ACGCCTTCTGGATGTGACCACTGGCCTGATCGCTCTATTGGACGACGAGATCTGGGAGACGCTTGTACGACGCTTTGGGGTCTGCAATAAAGGTGCCCCACATCCCGACCAGCTCGCTGAGTTCATGTTCCAAACCCTATCGGAAAAATAAGCGCCAGCGAACGGCAAAATTTGGCTCGAACCTGGCACTCCCGATCAACCTGCCATGCCCTTCGGAGCCCATTTCGAGAATCTCGTTTCCGACTGCGACTCTGCCATGAATTGACTGGACAGCGTCAAGGCGGCGGGACCATCGCTCACTAGGGAATGTGGGTGCGGCTCATGCCGCACCGTCGCCTCTTGTGCTCTTGCGATAATCGAGCAGCGGGATGCCTAGCTTCTTACCTTTGTCAGCGAGATTGTCGGTGACGCCGGAGCCGGGAAAGACGACAAGCCCGATCGGCAGGGTCTCGATAAGCTGATCGTTGCGCTTGAAGGGCGCAGCGTTGGCGTGTCTGGCCCAATCGGGCTTGAAGAAGATCTGCGGAACGCAGCGCGCCTTTGCCCAGGCGCTAGCAATCGCCTCGGCCCCGCGCGTTGCGCCGCCATGCAGAAGCACCATCTCGCCATGCTTGGCATGGACCTTGTCGAGCACGCTCCAGATGGTGCGGTGATCCTGAAAGTGGGTGCCCCCGGCAAAGGCGATTCTTGCGCCATTGGGAATAAGCCGTTCGCTTGCGGCCCGGCGGCATGCCATCAAGAACTCGCGGCTGTCGATGATGGCGGCGGTCAGGACATTGCGGCTGGTCATCGAGCCGTTACGCGGCCGCCAGACCTGACCGGTATGAGCGGCAAACAGCTCGGCAGCCATGTCCCGCATGGTTTCGAAGGCGTCGCGGCGCTCGATCAGCGCAAGCCCCTGAGCAATCAGCTTTTCGAGCGCAACCGAGCGGGTTTCAGAGCCGTCCTGATTGTATTGTTCGCGTTTCTGGGCCTGTTCATTGGCATCGAGAGCGCGCTCAACCCGTCCAATTTTCCCATGGAAGAGATTGACGGCGGACCACAGGAGACCTTCGAGATCGGTTTCGAGCGGTGTTCCAACACACATTGCAGTGAGTGCGTCGAAGACGACGGTCAACTGGCTTTGGATCTGCTCTATTTCCGGCCATGGCCGTCGGTCGGCTTCGCCCTCTGTCGGGCGGTATCCATAAAGCTGCAGCTCATCGAGACAGTGCGCGGTGTGCGAAAGGGTATGGATGGGTT
>CAZMAC010000782.1:0-1249 GCA_964564085.1 uncultured Hyphomicrobiaceae bacterium | reverse complement strand
GTTGCTAGTGGTTCTTGAGATTCAAACATTTGGAAATGAGGGTGCCGCAAATGGGTATCAAATGTTTGAATCGAACCACTAGCGCATGAAACCGCTTTAGCGAGGCTTAACAACCGATTGCTACCGACATAATGAGTTGTTTGGTCTCACGCAATTTGCCCAAAAGCGCATTAAGATGCGGCAACCACAAACGCTGATGAATCAGTATTGTCCTTAGATCACGACGATTTTAGGGTGTTTGCGGCGAATATCAGCGCAATCGGGCGCGCCATTTGGCAATGCTCGATCTCCTTGCGCATCACCACTCAAAAACAAAAAAGCGCCCGCCAAGGGGCGGGCGCTTGAGACAATAGCTCTGAATGAATTGGACGAGATCAGCCTACACTTCTCCAGGTTCCGTCCGGCTGGCGGCAGGCTGTCCCCACCATGGTTCTCGGCTCATCGTCAATGTAAACCGTATGCTCATATTCGCGGCAAATATTGCCGGCACGTCTATATGACCTGCGCGGCCTAATATAGCCGTAATGGCCGGAGTCTTCATTTCGCCATCGGCTCTCCTCGTCCTCTTCGAGAGCGCGATATTCGGCTTCAAGAGCTGCTTGTCTGTCTTGCTCGTCTAAATCCCGGCCGATTTCGCTACCGATAACACCGCCAACAACGACACCCGCAACAGTTGCCAATGCTTTCCCTGCACCACTGCCGAATTGATTGCCAATGATCCCGCCAGCAACGGCTCCGATCACAGTCCCGCCCTCTTGGCGGCTCCCTGCCGGGCCACAACCCAAAAGCGGCAATAGCATAGCCGCAGTCGCGAAAAACGTGATAATCCTCATAATTTCCCCGTTAAAGCAAATGAGTGCACGTCTTATAAACGCTGTAACCGCATATTGGTTCTTACAAAGCTGAATACGCTGTGAAGACCTGCATTCTGGCTTTTTTACGACAGGCTAGTTCATCGATCCAAACGGAAACTACAATTGGAGTTTGGTCAAATTGATGCATAAACAAGGACATAGTGCGCTGTCGCATGAACAATGTGAATGCGTCAGTGCACTAGGCGGAGGGTAAAGTCAACCTCGCCCTAACTCCACCTTGAGGAGCCGCCTGTAGAATGAAGCTGCCGTAATACATTTCTGACAAGTCGGCAACAATAGAAAGGCCAAGCCCTGAGCCGGGTTTGGTTTCATCCAGACGTTTTCCGCGTTTCACAACCGCTTCAAGCTCAGGTGGCGATAGTCCTGGGCCATCG
>CAZMAC010000781.1:0-1250 GCA_964564085.1 uncultured Hyphomicrobiaceae bacterium | reverse complement strand
CGCCTTCGGCATGGGCGTCGACCGCACGGCCAGGCGCCGCCACGACATCCCGCACATCCGTTACCTCTTCGACGGCGATCTCCGGGTGCTGGAGCAGGTCTGATGCGCCTGCCCCTGGACTGGCTCTCCGAGTGGGTCTCGCTTCCCGATGACGCGGAGCTCTGCGAGCGGCTCGAGATGGCCGGCTTCGAGGACGTGCTGGTCGAGGCCTCGGGGCCGGAGCTTGCCGGCCTGGTGGTGGGCCGGGTGATCTCGCGCGAGCCGCATCCGAATGCCGACCGGCTGTCGCTGTGCCGCGTCGAGGCGGGTGGCGCGGAGCCGGTCGAGGTGGTCTGCGGAGCGCCGAACGTGGCCGCGGAGCAGAAGATCGCCTTCGCCCCGACCGGCAGCCGGCTTCCGGACGGCACCAAGCTCAAGCGCTCGAAGATCCGGGGAGTCGTGTCCAACGGCATGATCTGCTCGGCCCGGGAGCTGGGGCTCGGCGAGGACCACAGCGGGATCCTGGTCCTGGACCCGGGTCTCCCGGTCGGCACGCCGCTGGCGGAGGCCCTGGGCGCCGGCCAGCGGGTGCTCGACCTGACACTCACCCCCAATCGCGGTGACGCGGCCTCGCTGCTGGGGATCGCGCGCGAAGTGCGGGCCCTCTTCGGCAGCGAGCTCTGCTGGCCCGAGCTGGAGCCCGCCGAGAGCGGAGCGCCCAGCGCCGAGTCCATCCGCGTCTCGATCGAGGCGGAGGCGGACTGCTTCTCCTACGCCGCGCGGGTGGTGCGCGGTGTGCGGGTGGGACCGTCGCCCGACTGGCTCGTGAAGCGCCTGGAGGCGGCCGGGGTGCGGGCCATCAACAACGTGGTCGACGTGACCAACCTGGTGCTGCTCGAGCTGGGCCAGCCGCTCCACGGCTTCGACCTGTCCCGGATCGGCGGTGCTGAGATCCGCGTGCGCCGCGCCCGGGCGGGCGAGAAGCTGGCCACCCTCGACGGCCAGACCCGGAGCCTCGACCCGGAGGACCTGGTGATCGCCGATGCCTCGCGCCCCGTCGCCCTGGCCGGGGTGATGGGAGGAGCGGAGAGCGAGGTGGGCGACGCGACGACCGACGTGCTGCTCGAGAGCGCCCACTTCCATCCCTCGCGGGTGCGGCGCAGCGCGCGTCGCCACGGCCTCCACACCGAGGCCTCCTACCGCTTCGAGCGCGGCGTCGACTACCTCGCCCGGCAGGCGCGGGAACGTGATCAATTGCCGCGTCCCGAAGC
>CAZMAC010000780.1:0-1251 GCA_964564085.1 uncultured Hyphomicrobiaceae bacterium | reverse complement strand
CTACTCCGCCGCCAGCTTCACATACTTCCCCTGGCCGACGGGGCATTCCGCCCAGAGCGCTGAGAGCGCGCTGATCAGCCAGTCCATATGCTCATCCGTATGCAGCGGGCCGGGCGTCAGCCGAATGCGCTCGGTGCCTTTGGCGACGGTCGGATAGTTGATCGGCTGAACATAGATGCCGTAATGGGCCATCAGCGTGTCGGTGACGGATTTACAGTGCACCGGATCGCCGACCAGCACCGGCACGATATGGCTCGGATTGTCCATCACCGGCAGGTCCTTGGCTGCCAGCCGCGCCTTCAGCGTGCGGGCGCGTTCCTGATGGCGGGCGCGCTCGATCTGGCTGACCTTGAGATGGCGGATCGAGGCTAGAGCGCCAGCCGCCACGGCCGGGGCGAGCGAGGTCGTAAAGATAAAACCCGGCGCATAGGAGCGGATCGCATCGCAGCAGGCTTTGGAAGCCGCAATATAGCCGCCCATCACGCCGAAGCCCTTGGCCAGCGTGCCGTTGATGATGTCGATCCGGTCCATCACCCCGTCGCGCTCGGCAATACCGCCGCCGCGCGGTCCATACATGCCGACCGCATGCACCTCATCCAGATAGGTCAGCGCATTATATTTATCGGCCAGATCGCAAATCGCGGCCAGCGGCGCGATATGGCCGTCCATCGAATAAACGCTTTCAAAAACGATCAGCTTCGGCGTCGTTTTCGGATATTCAGCCAGCAGCTCTTCCAGATGCTCCAGATCGTTGTGACGCCAGATGCGCTTTTCGCCGCCGCCATGACGGATGCCGGCGATCATCGAGGCGTGGTTCTTCTCATCGGAAAAGATCACCGTGCCGGGGATCAGCTTGACCAGCGTGGAAATGGTGGCGTCATTCGCCACATAGGCGGAGGTAAACAGGAGGCTCGCTTCCTTGCCGTGCAGATCGGCAAGCTCGGCTTCCAGCTCGACATGATAATGGCTGGTGCCGGAGATGTTGCGCGTACCGCCCGAGCCCGCGCCCACCGTATCGATCGCCTCATGCATGGCCGCGCGCACGACCGCAGACTGGCTCATGCCGAGATAATCATTGGAGCACCACACCGTCACCGGGCGGATGTCGCCGCCTTCCGAGGCCACGCCCTTGGGGAAATGATCGGCCTGGGGGAAAGCCCCGCAGCGGCGTTTAATGTCGGCAAACACCCTATAACGCCCTTCGGCGTGGAGCTGGCCGATCCGGTCCTCGAAAAGTTTCTCGTAGTTCAT
>CAZMAC010000779.1:0-1258 GCA_964564085.1 uncultured Hyphomicrobiaceae bacterium | reverse complement strand
GGACCGGCATTCCAGAACCTTTCCCGGACTACTACAAGATGCGTGGCTTTGCCGCACATCATAGTAAAATTGTCACATGCTTAAACAAATTCAAATGTTAGAATGAAATTTCGTGGGTCGATCCAATTACGGAATGGTCATTATCCATTTTCTAATGTTAACGCTGTATCTTTACGGGTACGACGTAACACCTGCAACCTGATACTGTTGTATGTGTAAGACGTTTGAGCGCATAGGATACTAAAAAGCAGTCTTAGGAGGTCGAAATGAGCGCTGTAAGAGGTAATAACATTGCTGAATGGGTCGCTGCCGCACAAAGGTTGGTGCTGAATTCAACGAAAAGCGTCAAATGTCCCGATTGTGGCGAAGCAGCTCTTCAAGTTCGTGACGTCGAATATGGCTGGGGCCATAATAAAGGTCTTGAGCGTTACTTGGTTTGCTCGCATTGCGGCGCATTCAATGCTGTTAATCTTCGACACGCCAAGTCTTGCGACGACCTTCCGATTAGCGCCTAATCGGATCGAATGAGCGCCGGTCCATCCGGCGCACATCGCTTCAGGATATCAGCGTAAGCCCGAGTTCCTTACGGGCTCTTTCGCGCAACACATTGATCGGCTGCAAGCCCTCATCGGTTTTCACATGCCAGAACGTCCAGCCATTGCAGGCAGACCTGCCCTGTATTCGCGCACCCATTTTATGTATGGAGCCTTGTTCCCCAGCTAGAGCCAGCGTCCCATCCGCGCGGACCTGAGCCTTCATAGTCGCACGCGCATCGTAAAGCGTTGCGCCCGGCTTGATCATGCCGAGATCAAGGAGCGTGCCGAACGGGATGCGCGTCTCGCCGCGACGCCCGCGCAGAAGCTGTAAATCGCTTGGTTTCAGCTCATCCACCGCAGCAATCCGGGCCTCGGCAGCGCGCGCATAATCCTGATCCTGTTCGATACCAAGGAAGGCCCGGCCCAGCCGTTTCGCCACGGCGCCTGTTGTGCCCGTCCCGAAAAACGGATCGAGCACCAGATCGCCCGGCTCGGTCGTCCCCAAAATGATCCGGTAAAGCAGAGCTTCGGGCTTCTGCGTCGGATGCGCTTTGCGGCCACTATCGTCCTTAAGGCGCTCCGGACCGCTGCAAATCGGGATCAGCCAATCGGAGCGCATCTGCACATCGTCATTGAAGGCTTTGAGCGCTTCATAATTGAAGGTGTAGCGCGAGCTTTCCGCGCGGGCGGCCCAGATCAGCGTCTCATGGGCGTTGGTGAAG
>CAZMAC010000778.1:0-1258 GCA_964564085.1 uncultured Hyphomicrobiaceae bacterium | reverse complement strand
GCTATCCGCTGATCCCCTGACGCCCTCACAAGAGATTTACCCGCCATGCCCAACTCCTCGAATCAGTTCGATAGAGGGAATCACAGCGCGCATGTGTTGGCCAGATCAGATAAACCTGCTTAGATTTCAAAACTATCCTAAGTGTTCATCTTTATCAGAACTAAGACGTATCTAATCGTTGATCATGCTTTATAATCGAGCAATTAAATGGAAAAACCGAAAGGTCAAATGATGCCCAAAGGCCATGGCGAGATCGCGAAAGCAGCGCTACTGACCGAAGATGAGCGCGAACAAAGCGTTGTGATTACGAACCCTGCAATTCCGGATAATCCAATGATTTTCATAAGCGAAGAGTTTGAAAAACAGACTGGTTATGCCTCAAACGAAGCGCTTGGTCGAAACTGCCGTTTTCTGCAAGGACCGGAGACTGATCCGGCCTCTGTAGAGGCCATACGTGAGGCTTTGAGGTCCGAGTCCGACATCACAGTTGATATTTTGAACTACAAAAAGGATGGTACGAAATTCTGGAACCGGCTGCGTATCCGTCCTCTTTATGGTGACGATGGAAAAGTTATGTTTTATGCGGGAGTACAAAATCCAATAGAAGAAAAAGACGTGCGCACCAGACCAGTTAATTTGATTCGGGATTGAGCTTTGCAAACCCTCAACGCTTCTAAAAGCTTTGGCTCTCGATTTTGCATGTTTTTGAGCTGTGACTTCAAATCCTATCTGCCGTCGGTAATGCATTCAATTATTCGTTGTTGTGACAACACGTTCAATGTTCATCTGTTACTAGACCTTTCAACCGCAGAAGGTATCTGCGATTTGTGCGTTGATTGAGGAGAAGCTGCCACCTGCTGTCCTTCCACAATGCGGATCAAAATGACGCCGCCTATTACAGCGATAGCACCAGTCAATTTTAGAGGCGTGAGCGGAAGACGTTCGGGCGCGAGCAATCCGAAGTGACTTAACACCAACCCGGCAATAATTTGTCCAGCAACAAGGCAGACGAAATAGGCGCCTGGACCGATCCTGGGAATAAAATAGGTTGCAGACAGAATAATTCCGAAACTGACGATGCCCAGAGCGTAGAAGGGCAAATCGGCCCGTGTCAGGCGCTCCCACGTTCTGCCATCGCCAATGGTCAGATAAACCAAAACGGCCGTCGCAGCACCTATAGAAAAGAAGTAAGCGATGTTCTCAGGCCACGGCGCGTTTTGAGTTCTCAGCAACAAAAGCCCAAGGCATCAACTCATCG
>CAZMAC010000777.1:0-1261 GCA_964564085.1 uncultured Hyphomicrobiaceae bacterium | reverse complement strand
GGCGGACCGGCCATGATCCGCGCCGCCGCGAAAAACCATGACTGGGTCACCGTGGTTACCGATCCTGATGATTACCCCATGGTTTTGGCCGAGATGGACTTGCATCAAGGGGCAACAAGCCCGGAATTTCGACAAAAGCTGGCGGCAAAAGCCTATGCACGCACGGCAAGCTATGACGCCGCTGTCGCCAATTGGTTCGCAGCCCAAACCGGCGAAACTGCACCCCGTTATTTTACGCTGACAGGCAAGCTGCGCCAGACCTTACGCTACGGTGAAAACCCTCACCAATCAGCTGCTTTCTATGTCAGTCCCGCAACCGGCCGCAAGCGTTACGGCGTTTCAACGGCCGAGCAGGTTCAGGGCAAGGAGCTGAGCTACAATAATCTGGGCGATACCAACGCCGCATATGAGCTCGCCGCCGAGTTCGACCCATCCGCCTCCGCCGCTGTCGCCATCATCAAACATGCCAATCCTTGCGGCGTGGCGCTCGGAAAGACGCATGTCGAGGCGTATCGGAAGGCGCTCCTTTGTGATCCCGTCAGCGCGTTTGGCGGTATCGTCGCACTCAACGGCACGCTCGATGCCGAGGCCGCAACGGCGATCGCAGAAATTTTTACCGAAGTGATCATAGCCCCTGATGCGACGGACGATGCAAAAGTGATCCTTGCCAAGAAGAAAAATCTGAGACTTCTGCTTGCAGGCGGCTTACCCGATCCGCGCGAACACGGCATCACGGCAAGTACAGTCTCCGGCGGGTTTCTGGTGCAATCGCGCGATCATGGTTCGCCAGATTCTGCGGAGTTGAAAACCGCAACCGAGCGTTCGCCGTCCGAGCAGGAGCTCGCCGATCTGATGTGCGCCTTCCGCGTCTGCAAGCATGTTAACTCGAATGCCATCGTCTTTTGCAAGAACGGCGCGACGGTTGGCATCGGAGCCGGGCAGATGAGCCGGGTGGACGCCGCCCGTATCGCTGCATGGAAGGCGCAGGATGCAGCGAAAACTGCCGGACTTTCGGAGCCTTTGACGCGCGGCTCGGTTGCAGCGTCAGACGCATTCTTTCCTTTCGCCGACGGTCTTCTCGCGCTTGCCGATGCCGGCGCCACTGCTGTGATCCAGCCGGGCGGTTCAATGCGCGACGAGGAGGTCATCGCGGCAGCCAATGAACGCGGCATCGCCATGGTCCTGACCGGCATGCGGCATTTCCGGCATTGAGAAACGGCGCGCCTCTCGATGCGCTGGCATTCCGAAGTTCCCGCGCGGG
>CAZMAC010000776.1:0-1271 GCA_964564085.1 uncultured Hyphomicrobiaceae bacterium | reverse complement strand
AGAGCTGCTCGTGGCGGGCCTCGTCGATGCGCGGCGCCTGGCTGGTCGGGCCGATGAAGAGACCGGAAAAGAGAAAAGAGAGCGAGGGGTGATGCTGCCAATAGGCGATCAAGCTGGCGAGCAGATCGGGGCGGCGCAGGAATGGGCTGTCTGATGGCGTCAGGCCGCCGAGCACGATGTGATTGCCGCCCCCTGTCCCCGAATGACGGCCGTCGAGCATGAATTTTTCCGTGCCGAGCCGGGTCTGATGCGCTTCTTCATAAAGCGTGGTGGTGATATTGACGGCGTCATCCCAATCGGTTGCGGGATGAATATTGACCTCGATCACGCCGGGATCGGGCGTGACTTTGATGACGTTGATGCGGCTGTCGTCTGGCGGCGTATAACCTTCAATGTGGATCGGAAGCCTGGTGTCGGCGGCGGCGTCTTCGATTGCGGCGACCAGGGCGACGTAATCTTCAGCGTCCTCGACAGGCGGCATGAAGATATTCAAATGCCCGTCGCGAGGCTCCACCGTCAGCGCGGTGCGAACCGATCCTATCACCTCCTGCGGCGCGTTCGCCTCAGCCGGCGGAACTTCCAAAGCCACGGCGCGACGGTTCTGCAGCAGGGTTTCGCGGTGTGGCAAAGGGGGACGCTGCTGCGCCATCGGATCGGCCGGGATGATATGCGGATAGTTGATTGGGGCGATATAGGGCAGCCCGCCAAGCGGCAGCCGGAAACCGGCGGGCGAGTCGCCTGGAATGAGAAACAGTTTTTCGCGGCGGAACGACCAGCGTTCCGTGACCCAGCGGCGTCCGCGTTCCTGTGATTGCCAGACCTGAATCGGCATGACATAGCTGGCCGCTTGTGTCACCCCGCGTTCAAAAACCCGAATAACGCGCGCACGCTCTGCGGGATCTTCCAACTTATTGGTCTCTGGCTCGACATTGATTGGCAGCTTTTGCTCGACAAGTAGAAAATGGGCAGGGTCTTCATAAGCCGGCATAGCGCTGTCGGCCGGAAGGCCGAGCTTATCCGCCAATGTCGCAGAAAAGCGCTGCGCATCCGTGATGGTCGCCGTACCTTCATTCACCTTATTGTCAATGAGCGAAGTATCCTGCCAGAGCGGTTCGCCATCAGCCCGCCAATAGACCGCAAAGGCCCAGCGCGGAAGCTGCTCGCCCGGATACCATTTGCCCTGTCCGTAATGAAGAAGCCCGCCCGGCGCAAAGCGCTTTTGCAGGCGGCGGATCAGATCCTCAGCATAACGCCTTTTATTCGGACCGACG
>CAZMAC010000775.1:0-1275 GCA_964564085.1 uncultured Hyphomicrobiaceae bacterium | reverse complement strand
AGCCTTCCTTGCCCGCGATCGAGGCGACATTTACGATGCGCCCATAGCCCTGCTCCGACATAAATGGCGTTACGGCCTTCAGGCAATAAAAGACGCTGTCGAGATCGGTGGACAGAACGCGCCGCCATTCCTCGACCGGATATTCGGCGACGGTTGTGTTCAGCCCGGCGATCCCGGCATTGTTGACGAGAATGTCGATGCGGTGCATCGCTTCCGCTGTCTGCCGGGCGGATTGATGGACGGCCTGCCAATCGGTCAGATCGACTTCCACGAATGTCGCACCGATCTCCGAGGCTGTCTTCGCTCCCAGCGGCTGGTCGCGGTCCCAGATCGTCACTTCGGCACCGCTCCCGATCAGCCTTTCCGCCACGGCCCGCCCGATGCCTTGCGCGCCGCCCGTCACGACAGCCTTATGCCCTTCCAGGTCGATCTTGTTCATCTTTTATCCTCCCAGCATTTTATAGCGCCGCTTGACCGCCCTGCGGCGCAGCAGTTTAATCGAATTAAAGACCCGCGGGACGGCGAGTGCAAGGCAGGCCGAAATTCCGGGAAATAAACATCGTTGGGGAGAGATATGTCCAAGGACACCCGCGCGAATAAGGCTTTGCGCAGCCAGGAATGGTTCGACAATCCGAATAACCCCGGCATGACCGCGCTTTATGTCGAGCGCTATCAGAACCAGGCTTTTACGCGCGAGGAATTGCAATCGGGCCGCCCGGTCATCGGGATTGCGCAGACCGGGTCGGACCTTGCGCCCTGCAATAAGATCCATGTGTTTCTGGCCGACCGGGTGCGGGCGGGCATTCGCGATGCAGGCGGCGTGCCGATGGAGTTTCCGGTCCATCCGATCCAGGAAACCGGCAAACGTCCGACAGCAGCGCTAGACCGCAATCTCGCCTATCTCTCCCTCGTCGAGGTGCTGCATGGCTACCCTATCGACGGCGTTGTGCTGACGACAGGCTGCGATAAGACAACGCCCGCCATGTTAATGGGCGCGGCGACGGTCGATATTCCCGCGATCGTGTTGTCGGGCGGACCGATGCTCGACGGCTGGTGGCGGGGCGAGCTGGCCGGATCGGGCACGGTGGTTTGGGAAAGCCGGAGACTGCTGGCGACGGGCGAGATCGATTACAATGAGTTCATGGCCCGCGTTTGCGCCTCGGCTCCGTCGCTCGGCCATTGCAACACGATGGGGACGGCCTCGACGATGAACGCGCTGGCCGAGGCGCTCGGCATGAGCCTGCCGGGCTGTGCGGCGATCCCTGCGCCCTTCCG
>CAZMAC010000774.1:0-1279 GCA_964564085.1 uncultured Hyphomicrobiaceae bacterium | reverse complement strand
GTGCTCGTCAATCTCTTCGTGCTCGGACATAGCATCGACGAAGCGCTCGCCCGCGCGCGCTCCGGCTCCGGCCATCTTTACCTCTAATCATTCGACATGCTCGGCGAAGGCGCGCGAACCGCAAAAGATGCCGAAGCGTATTTCGCCTCTTATGCGAACGCAATCGACGCTATTGGACGAGCAGCAGGTAACCGTCCGCTGCCGGAGCGTCCCGGCATATCCGTCAAGCTCTCCGCGCTTCATCCGCGCTATGAAGCCGTAAGCGAGGCCCGCGTCATGCGCGAACTAGTGCCGCTCACGCTGGAACTGGCGCGCAAGGCAAAATCCTATGATCTCAATTTCACCATCGACGCGGAAGAAGCCGACCGGCTTGAGGTTTCGCTCGACGTGATCGGAGCCGTGTTTGCCGATTCCTCACTCGCCGGATGGGACGGGTACGGACTTGCCGTCCAAGCCTATCAGAAACGGGCAAGCGCCGTGATCGGCTGGGCCGGAGAGCTGACCGAACGGCTTGATCGCCGGATGATGCTGCGTCTGGTAAAAGGCGCGTATTGGGACACCGAAATCAAACGCGCCCAGGAGCGCGGCCTGGACGATTTTCCGGTCTTCACGCGCAAATGCATGACAGACCTGAATTATATCGCCTGCGCCGATCAGCTTCTTGCATTGCGCCCCCGCATCTTCCCACAATTTGCCACGCATAACGCGCTCACAGCCGCAACCGTGTTTGAACGCGGCGGACGCGGCGACAGCTATGAATTTCAGCGCCTGCACGGTATGGGCGAGCCGCTTTACGAGCGGCTGCTGGAGACCGAACCGGGCACCGCCTGCCGTGTCTATGCACCAGTCGGCGGCCATCGCGAGCTGCTGGCCTATCTCGTGCGGCGGCTACTGGAGAATGGTGCAAATTCCTCTTTCGTCTCGGCTGCGGGCGACCCGGACGTTCCCGTCGAAGAGATGCTTCGTCACCCGGCGGACAGTCTTGGGGGCGCGGAAAAAGCCCGCTATGCGAGCATCCCGCTGCCGCCTCAGCTCTTCGGAGGCTCGCGGCGCAATTCGGCGGGCGTCGAGCTTGGCGACCGCGTTTCGCTGGAAAAACTGGTGGCGGACACGGCTGCTTTCCGCGAGCGGACGGTTTCGGCAAGCTCTCTGTTGAATGGCGAGCCGGTCGATGGCAAAACGCGTCAGGCGATTACGCCGATTGACGCCAAGAGCGTTATTGGTGAGATCACGGAGCTTGAGCCCTCTACCTCCGAAAAAATCATGGTTGCGGCGCAGG
>CAZMAC010000773.1:0-1282 GCA_964564085.1 uncultured Hyphomicrobiaceae bacterium | reverse complement strand
GATGGCGCGGACATGGTCTACCTGTCGTTCGACATCGACAGCATCGATTGCGGCTTCGTGCCGGGCACGGGCTGGCCGGAGCCGGGCGGGTTCCTGCCGCGCGAGGCGTTGAAAATCCTCGGGCTTGTCGCCGCCGAAGGCCTGTGCGGGCTGGAGGTTGTCGAGGTCAGCCCGCCTTACGACACGTCCGACATCACCGCATTGCTCGGCGTGCGCGTCGTCGTTGAAGTGCTCGGCTCCATGGTCGCCCATGGCAAGCTCGGCAAGCATAAAGACATCATCGACAAGCCGGTGGCATTTTAAAAACGCAATCACGGTTGATCGATTCTCGGTGAGGTGGCCGAAAAATGGCTGCAAATCGCTCATTACAGCATTATGCTGCTGCGAAAATCATCTGACAGGAGGCGGCAATGTGGCGTTGGCTGACAGTGTTTCTTTTTGGCGGCGTGCTTGGTACCGGCTTTGGTGTTACCCTCGGATTCTTTCTTTTTCCTTATGTCTTCCCGCCGCCGCCTGCTGCTGAAGCACTCACAACAGAAGAACGCACGCAAATCGTGGCACGCGGCACTTTCATCCATGCCGATCCGAATGATCCGATCCACTACGGGTCAGGTGACGCCACTGTCTATCGGAATACGGTGTTTCTGGAGCCAAATTTCAAAGTCGGGCCCGGTCCGAAGTACCATGTCTATCTGGTGCCTAAGGCGAACATACGCACCTCGGCGGATGTGACCGGCACCATGTTCGTTGATCTTGGCAGACTTCGGAGCTTCGAAGGTAGCCAGAAATATACGATCCCGGCAGGCGTCAATCTGAAAGATTTTCCGAGTGTGGTCATCTGGTGCGAGCAGTTCAGTGTGCTGATTTCACCGGCTGATCTTAAGTTTGAATCATGATCGAGTCCCTTCTTCAGAGCCAAAACGAGCAAGGATGATCCATGCACGACGATCATTCGCACGATCACCATCAACCGCATGGCTCCGGCCACAACATCGTGCAGCGCCCAGCCCAATGGCAGACACCGCATGATCCCTCTGCTGCCGACAATGAAGGCAGCGCGCCGGAGGCGGATTTCGATCTGGTCGAGGACGCCTTTGTCACCGGCTTTACAAATGCGCCCGATCCGACAAGTTTCCTGCGCCTTGCGCGTATCCCGTTCGAAGGCAAAACGCGGCAAGGCGAAACGCTGCGGCTCCTCCGTGTCGAGATGGATGAGACAGTAGATGTCGCTTCCGTCACACCGCATCTGGGCGGAGGATCGATGCGCTATGATCCGCTGCCG
>CAZMAC010000772.1:0-1283 GCA_964564085.1 uncultured Hyphomicrobiaceae bacterium | reverse complement strand
TCGAGAATAAATATGATCGGGCCATGGCAAAGCTCGGCGTTCATCCTTCCTTCCTAGTATCCGACGCCGGTCACGCCTAGAGCGGCCGGGGCAAAGCAAATCTCGATAAAGACGGGGATGTGATGCGCTTCAGCGCTCGTCTCTGCGCTATAACTCTCTGAAAAGTCAGAATATTTATGATTTTGGATGAACCGGGTCCAAAATCTGAATGATCGCGCACACTGTCGCCTCGTGCAAAAACTCCCTGAGTCGGTTTCTTCTGGACAGATCGTGCGCCTCAAAGGAATCCAACCCAAAGGACGTTTGTCGAAGGCCGAACCGTTGATCATCAACGCGGGTCCGCGAGCGTTTGGTTGTGAAAAACTCACTATAATTGTCAAATACGAAAAATACATCCTGAACGTGAATAATTTTAATGATACACGCTTTGAGCGCATCAGGGCATTTATTCCGTTTAGAGAGCTATAGACATGAAGCCACTTACGTTAGCACCGGCATTTAGAGAGTCCATAACGTTTGCTGCCTCGGTCCGGCTCTCAAGCCCGAAGCACTTATGGCTTCTTGGCAATTAGGGAAATTCTGAAAAAATCGAATTTTGAAGACCACATATTTTACTTAGCTATTTAAAGTATTTATTGAGTAAAAATATCCATTTCTAAATAATTTTTCAATTTTCTATTTCTTTCAAATGTATCTCTTCGAAGTCTCATCATGACGATAAATCGATAAATTGATCCGCAAAAAGAGGGATTTCGTGATCCATTCTCGACAAGCTGCAAGAGATAAGGCGCCGTACTTTGTGTGCTGGCTGTGCTGTCTGGCAATTCTGGCTCCACTCTTATCCGGCTCAGCCGCTGCCGATGAGAACGGTGAGGCAAACAAGCCCGTAGGAGAGCGTGTTCACCGGCATATGGAGCCATCAAGCATTGCCTACGGCAACTTATTCTTCTATCCCAGCGTCGCAGCCACGGCCGAATATGACAGCAATGTCTTTGCATCCCCAAGCTTTGCGGCCGACGATCGCATTTTCGTTTTGTCTCCAAAGCGTCGATTTCGTTGCGTGGGCCCGGCTTGATTACGAATTCCGACGAAATCTGATTACGACGGTTCAGGTCGCCTACAAAAATGAAGAATTCAACGGAACGGCTAGTGGTTCGATTCAAACATTTGTATCCCGTTTGCGGCAACCTGATTTACAAATGTTTGAATCTCAAGAACCACTAGCAAATTATTGATTCTAGTGGAGCTTTTGAATTTGACGTTTGAAAACGAGGTTTGCCGCA
>CAZMAC010000771.1:0-1283 GCA_964564085.1 uncultured Hyphomicrobiaceae bacterium | reverse complement strand
AATGACCGGTGCATCGATCGCGTCGGCGAGGCTTTTGAGCAGGCTGCAACTGCGGTTCTCATTCAGCATCGGTCCGGTCAGGATCAAAGGCCGTGCAGCGTTTTTTAGCAGATCGGACAGAGCGTCACGATCCGCATCAGCAATTGCTCCGGGTATTTGTGCAAAGGCGCCCGGCGTTAACGCTTCGATGCCGCCGCCGTCAGCGGTCAACGTGTCAGCGGGTAAGGCAAGATGCACTGGGCCAGGCCGTCCCGACAAGGCGATGCGGATCAACTCAGCAGTATCGCGGGCCAAATCCTCCGCTCGCAGACAGCGCCGTGAATGCTTGACAAAGGGCGCGGCGGCGGCGGCCTGGTCGAATTCCTGGAAGGCGCCCGAACCGTCCTGCGCCACAGGGGAATCGCCGCTCAGAAACAGGAGAGGCGTCTCCGACTGCCGCGCCGAGTAAAGCGCGCCGAGCGCATTCGCGAAGCCGGGTGCTGCCGTGACTAACGCAACGCCGAGCTTGCCGGATGCCTGCGCCCAGCCTTCGGCCATAAATACAGCGCCGGCTTCATGCCGCGTATGGACGATGCGCAGCCCATAATTGAGCGTCGCGTCATAGACCGGCATAATCTGATTGCCTGACAGAGAAAAAATCGTCGATACGCCCGCTTTCTCAAGCATCGCAACGAGGATATCCGCACCTCTCACAGCCTTACCTCCACTTTGTTGCTATTGCGCTGTATATCTTGATGACAGCGTAACGCGACGGACTCTGTTTTATTATTTCTATCTTCATACCAAGTCGATCATATCGAATGTGTCAATTACAGTCCGGGAATAGAACGTAAGGTCATATTTGCGCCCAGCAAAAATAAACTGGCCAGAACAACCTTACGGAATGGCTCAGTCGGTATCAGGCGCGCCACGACATTGCCTGACCACATACCGATTGCGCAAGGAACCGCGCAGCCCAGCGCGATCAGGAAGCGCTCTCCATTGAGAACGCCAATGGCCAGGAACGAGGCCGCGTTCAAAATACCGGAGATCAGGAAAAGCAGGCCAAGCGCAGACACCATCATCGCACGGTCCAGGCGAAGACTGACGAGATAGGTGACAAAGACCGGGCCGTTCATCGTCGTCAAAGTGCCGAGCATGCCCGCAGCAATCCCGAAAATGCCGCCGGCTCTGCGTTCCGCGTGTGGCGGGATGCCGATCATCGGGCGAAATAGCAGCCAGAACACAAAGCCAAAAATGAAATGGCCGACAGCAAAAACCAGGATTTGGCGGTCGATGATCGG
>CAZMAC010000770.1:0-1287 GCA_964564085.1 uncultured Hyphomicrobiaceae bacterium | reverse complement strand
CAGGAGTCTGCCTGATGGGGCAAAAAGTCAATCCGATCGGTTTGCGCCTCGGCGTCAACCGCACCTGGGACTCGCGCTGGTATGCGGGCGGAAGCGAATATGGTCGTCTTCTGCAGGAAGATTTGCGCATCCGCAAATATATTGCGAAGACCCGCCGCCAAGCCGGTATCTCCAAAGTCGTGATCGAGCGCCCGCATCGCAAATGCCGGATTACGATCCATAGCGCCCGCCCGGGGATCCTGATTGGAAAGAAAGGCTCCGATATCGAAAAGCTGCGTGGCGAGCTTGCGGCAATGACCGACTCAGAGGTGCATCTCAATATCGTTGAGGTGCGTAAGCCCGAGGTCGATGCAACGCTCGTTGCAGAAAGCATCGCTCAACAGCTTGAACGCCGTGTGGCCTTCCGCCGGGCTATGAAACGGGCCGTTCAATCCTCACTCCGGCTTGGTGCACTTGGTATCCGTATCAACTGCTCGGGCCGCCTTGGCGGCGCGGAAATTGCGCGTATGGAATGGTACCGCGAGGGGCGAGTGCCTCTTCATACTCTGCGTGCCAATGTTGATTATGGCACAGCTTTGGCTTCGACAGCCTACGGCATTATCGGTGTGAAGGTTTGGATCTTCAAGGGTGAGATATTTGACCATGATCCAATGGCGCAAGAACGGTTAGCGCTTGAGAGTCAAGAAGGTGGCGGTGCGGGTCGCGGCCGCCGTGAGCCCGCGCAGGCCTAACGAGCAGCAAAGAAATAAAGCTAGGGCAGAACAATGTTGCAACCGAAACGGACGAAATTTCGTAAAGCCCATAAGGGCCGGATGCACGGAAATGCGAAAGGCGGTTTCCAGCTGAATTTTGGTTCGCACGGACTGAAGGCTCTGGAGCCCGAGAGGGTCACCGCGAGACAGATCGAAGCCGCGCGCCGGGCAATCACGCGTCAGATGAAGCGCGCCGGTCGTGTGTGGATCCGTATTTTTCCTGATTTGCCTGTGTCAAAGAAGCCGATCGAGGTTCGTATGGGGAAAGGCAAAGGCTCGCCCGAATTTTGGGCTGCTCGTGTCAAGCCCGGTCGGATCATGTTCGAGATCGACGGGGTTCCGGACCCCATCGCTCGGGAGGCTTTGAGGCTTGGCGCGGCTAAGTTGCCAATTAAAACGCGGATCATCGCGCGCTTTGGTGAAGTGGCACCGGCAGGAAAGGCGTAAGGCGATGAAGCTGAGCGAAAATCGAGATCTGACGCCTGACCAGCTTCGTGACGAGCTGATAAAGCTAAAACTGGAGCAGTTTAATCTG
>CAZMAC010000769.1:0-1290 GCA_964564085.1 uncultured Hyphomicrobiaceae bacterium | reverse complement strand
TTGATCGGGGCCAGCAGAACCACGCCGCGATCGAGATTGGCGGGCACGACGTCGAGCCGAAGTATGCCGCCGGGTTTTCCTTTTCTTGGCCAGACGGCACCGATTTCGCGGGCGGTGCCGCATTGATCCTTACCTTGAACATCATGGCCGATGATCGGCGCAAACAGGACGCGGTAAAGGGGCCGTGTTTTTGATTGTGTCGTACTCATGATTTTCTCCTTTCGTTAGCGGGCTGGCCCATCCAGCCCATGCGCGCCCAAAGGCACGGGCGAAAAGGCCGCGTGTCATGGTCAACACGGGAGGCCGTCAGGCCGAACGGAGCGGGCAGGCCATTGACACGGCTGGCAAGCGAACGGCCGCGCCCCGTGCAACAAGCGCACTGGTTATGGCTGGATTGGGTGAAGCCCGATTTGATTAAGGAGAGAAAATATGCAGCCGACAGATAAATTACGGCTGAACCGAAACGGTCAGGTGCCGACACTCATCGGGATGATCAAAATCTCCAGGCACGGCCCGACTTGCGTGCCGGTCGATAGAGTGAAGCCTGCGGCAAAGACCGCGATCAGCGTTTCCCGCTGCTGCGCGGCTTTTGTGTTAGTGCTGATCCCGCAGCGGATTTCGCCGCCTTGCTGGCTGTGGGGCTACGCAATGTGCGGCCGGCAGCGCTCGCTGCGGCTTTGGGTGGCATGATCGGCTCCATCATAAGGATGATTGACGCCATGATAGTCTGATTCGCATGGATGAGAAAAAAGCGCCTTAGGGGGCGCTTTTCTGCAGGCGTTTGAGATAGGTGGCGGCTTCGCCGGCGCGCGCGGCGGCGGTAAAGATGGCGCGCTTGTCGGCTTTCATGGCGTCCAGCCAATTCGCGATATAACCCGCATGATCGCGCCGGGGTACCGGCGTGATCGACAGCTCGCCGCACAGGAATGCCGCGCCAAGTTCGGCGACGAGTTCCTCCATGGCATAGGCGCGATCGCCAAAGCGCTTGTGCATCTCTCGATCAAGACGGTGCTTTGCGCCGCTCCAGTGCGTCAGCTCATGGAACAATACGGCATAGTAGTCCTGCGTGCGCCTGGCCGCATCATCGGCGGCAAAGAGCCGTTCATCCGGCATCTGAATGTAATCGGCGCTCGGACTGTAATAGGCCTGATCGCCGCCATGACGGATATCCGGTGTGTTCGCTGCGATCAGCTTTTCCGCCGCCGCGATCCGCTCGCCCGGCGGCAGGTCGGGTAGATCGGGCAGCTCAAAACCATCGACCTGCTAGGAATTGAAGACCCAGGACGCGCG
>CAZMAC010000768.1:0-1293 GCA_964564085.1 uncultured Hyphomicrobiaceae bacterium | reverse complement strand
TACCTCAATTTCATCGGATGGTCGGAGGGACTCAAATGTCATGTTCGATCCACTACCCCCCAGTCATGCTCATATGCCGGACGACGGCGGGTTTGTTATGATCGCGATCGATCACAAAGTCGTGACCTTTGGGCTTTCGTCCTATTGCCTCGTCGATCGCCGCTTCAAGCAGCTCGTTGCCTTCGCTCATACGCAAGGGCGCGCGCAGATCGGCGGCGTCTTCCTGGCCAAGACACATATAGAGCGTGCCGGTGCAGGTGATTCGCACGCGGTTGCAGCTTTCGCAGAAATTATGGGTCAGGGGCGTAATAAAGCCCAGCCTGCCGCCGGTTTCTTTGACTTCAACATACCGGGCCGGGCCGCCGGTCTTATTGGGAATGTCTTCCAGCGTCCACCGGTCCAGAAGCCCGGCGCGCACGCGTGAAAGCGGCAAATATTGATCTGTCCGGTCGCCGTCGATGTCGCCGAGGGGCATGGTCTCGATCAATGTCAGATCCATTCCCCGTTCATGCGCCCAGACCATCATGGTCTCGATCTCGTCCTCATTGACGCCCTTCAGCGCGACGGCATTGATTTTGACGGCCAGACCGGCTGACCGGGCCGCATCAATACCGGCCATGACCTGATCGAAATCGCCCCAACGGGTAATCGCCTTGAAACGGGCGGGGTCGAGCGTATCGAGCGATATATTCACCCGTCTGACGCCGTGATCATAAAGCTCCCGGGCAAAACGGGGCAATTGGCTGCCATTTGTGGTCAGCGTCAGCTCTTCAAGAGCGCCGCTGCGCAGATGGCGCGATAAGGAGCGCACCAGCTCCATAATATTCTTGCGCACGAGCGGTTCGCCGCCTGTCAGCCGCAATTTCCGCACGCCTTTTGCGATAAAAACGGAGCACAGCCGGTCAAGCTCTTCGAGCGTCAAGAGGTCCTTTTTCGGCAGGAAGGTCATATTTTCCGCCATGCAATAAACACAGCGGAAATCGCAGCGATCCGTCACCGAGACGCGCAAATAGGTAATATTGCGGCCATAAGGGTCGATCATCGGTGCGCCGCCATGCGCATCGAACCCGGCATGTCCCGCCTCGGAACTCCCTAACTTATGATCTGGCATCTTATAGCCCTTTGGGCGCTTTACGCCCTTTCGACTGCTGACAATTTATGGAATGTAGCATTTGCATCAAATCTTTCAAAGCCATAGGCGAAAACGAGCGCTGACTGTCATAATTTTCGGGACGCCGTCGACCTTGGGATCAGCAGCAAATGCCTCGCTGGACGCCCGTCCACGAGGTTTTG
>CAZMAC010000767.1:0-1294 GCA_964564085.1 uncultured Hyphomicrobiaceae bacterium | reverse complement strand
CCCCATTCGGAACTGACCATGTAATCGCGCGGCAGGTTCCACCAGAAATCATAATGCTTGTCCTGCGCGCCCCGGTCCATCTCGTACCGGCCAAGGATATCGAACGTCTCGCAATCCATGAGGAAGATGCCCGGAGGTCCGTCGGTGCCGTCCTCACCCGCGCCGCCAAGGGTCGAGACATAGATGCCCTCGGGGCCGCAATGGATGGTATGGGGACGAGAATAGCCCGTCTTGGCTAGAAGCTCCTCGGGTTCGATGATCTTGTGGATCTTCGCCTCCAGCGGTTCCTTGACGTCGATGATATAGATCCGCGACGACCGGATACCGGGAATGATCAGATAGCGGCGTTCAAGGAAGGCGTGCCCGGTCAGCGGCGAGAGGGCCGAAGAACAGGCGTTCCAGCCGAAATGGTGAAATTCATCGCCCTTGTTGGGCATAAAAAGACTGTGCTTGATCTCGCCGAAACTATCGGATGCGGGATCGACGTCCACCACAGCGAGCCCGTCAGGCTGGGAGCCGTCGGGGCTGAGCAAAAGCGTGAAGGCAAGTTTTTCCGTCGGGCCCTGCATGGCAAGCTTGGCCGAGGGGTAGAATGTAGGATCAGGTCTTAAAGTCATTGTATCTCCTCCCATAAATTTTCTTCACAAGCCCGAACATGCGGGGCTTTCGTGGTAATTGCGGGCGGCTTCCGTGGCCGTCTCGCTACGAACGCGGGGGCGGGCTCAGGCGGTCACATCCACCACGACCCGGCCTTTGACCTGACCCTTCAGGATGTCCTTGCCCAAACCGGGCAGGTCCGACAGCGTTGCCGGTTGTACCATGGACTCCAGCTTGTCCATCGGCAGGTCCTTGGCGATCCGCGCCCAGGCGCGCACACGGTTGTCATAGGGCTGCATCACGCTGTCGATGCCCAGAAGGTTGACGCCACGCAGGATGAACGGCGTGATCAGCGCGCCGTCGATGGCCGCGCCGCCCGCAAGGCCGATGGCGGCGACGGATGATCCGTATTGCATCTGTTTCAGCACCCGACCCAGCATCACGCCCGCCACCGCATCAACGCACCCGCCCCAAAGCTCGGCTTCCAGCGGCTCGCGGGTCACTTCGGTCAGGTCTTCGCGCGCCACGATCTGGCTTGCGCCAAGGCTTTTGAGGTAATCGGCCTGGTCGGGGCGGCCTGTAACGGCTGCGACTTCGTGGCCAAGCTTTGCAAGGATCGCGGTGGCAACCGATCCGACGCCTCCCGCCGCACCGGTTACCAGCACCGGGCCATCCTTGATGCCCTGATCCTCCAGCG
>CAZMAC010000766.1:0-1294 GCA_964564085.1 uncultured Hyphomicrobiaceae bacterium | reverse complement strand
ACATGTTGGCGATTTCAGCCTATGTCCGGTTTTCCTCTGAGGCGACCGAACGGCGAGAGCGCGCTTCCCTCAGCGAGCAGATGGATGCTTTTGCGGCGGTCTGGCCTGTGCTAACGGTTTTTTTTCTGGTCGTTGGAGGGATTTATTTCGGCTGGTTTACGCCAACAGAAGCGGCCGCAATCGGTGCGGCCGGAACGGGGCTTATCGGCGTTGTCAACCGCACGCTGACCTTGCAGGCATTATCGCAGGCCATCTACGCAACTGCCGTGTTCGCCGCGATGATTTTTCTCATCCTGCTCGGCGCGAATATTTACAACAGCTTTCTCGCACTGTCTCAGCTTCCCCAGGAGTCGGTGGCCTTCATTACAAATCAAGGTCTCGATCCGTGGCTGATCATGGCTGCAATCCTTGCGCTTTATCTTGTTTTGGGCTGCCTGATGGATTCGCTCTCCATGATCCTTCTGACGGTGCCAATCCTGTTTCCGATTGTAAGCGCTTTGGATTACGGGCTCGGGCCGGAGGATTTCGCGATCTGGTTCGGCATTATCATTCTGATCGTGGTTGAGATTGGTTTGATTACCCCGCCAGTCGGGCTTAACCTCTTTGTCATAAACTCTTTGGCAAAGGATGTTCCCCTCACACAAACATTCAAAGGTGTCGCGCCGTTTTTAGCAGCGGATGTCGTCCGGCTTTCGATCCTCACTCTTTTCCCGCCAATCTCCTTAGCCCTCGTTCATTTGCTTTATTGATGAATATTGCATTCTATCTCAACGCTTGAAGAAAGCTTCGAAAGCCGCTTTGGCCTCGGGGGAACGCAAGCGCTCCTGAAAAAGCGCCCCCTCTTGCTCCATCCGTTCCGCAATCGCTTTACGATCCCGCAGAAGCTTTTTGGTGATGCGCATCGCCTCGGGCGGCCGAGCACAACAGGCCTCGGCGGCTTTGCGCGCGTGCGTCTCAACCTCATAGCGCGGAACAGCTGCCGTCGCCATTCCTAAGCGCGCTGCGTCTTTGCCGTTAACGGGCTGGCCAAGTGCAAGCATCGCAAATGCTCTCGTATGCCCGATCAGCTCTGGAAGCAGAAGCGAGGATGCCGCTTCAGGCGTCAGGCCGAGGCTGGTAAATGGTGTCGTAAGCTGTGCATCGTCGGCTATAATGACAATGTCGCAATGCAAAAGCATGGTTGCGCCGACGCCGACACCATCTCCGGAAACGGCGGCAATCAATGGCTTTTCAGCCATTACCAGCGAGCGCAGAAAGCGTTCGACATGGTGCAAGGCGTCATTGCCTGCGGCGG
>CAZMAC010000765.1:0-1295 GCA_964564085.1 uncultured Hyphomicrobiaceae bacterium | reverse complement strand
CCTGCATGGCGTCGGCGTTTCGGTTGTCAACGCACTGTCTTCACGGCTCGATCTCACCATTTGGCGTGCTGGCAAAGAACACACTCTTTCCTTTGAGCATGGCGTCGCGGTCGAACCGCTGAAAGTGACCGGCGAAGCGCCGGACCGCTCCGGAACCCGCGTCACTTTCACGCCGTCCACTGACACGTTCACCAAGGTCGACTTCGATTATGCAACGCTCGAACACCGGCTTCGTGAGCTGGCATTTCTGAATTCCGGCGTTCATATCATTTTGACCGACCTGCGCGGCGTCGAGCCAAAGACCGAAGAGCTGATGTATGAAGGCGGGCTTGAAGCGTTCGTGCGCTATCTCGACCGCGCGCGAAACCCGCTTCTCGACGCCCCGATTACGGTCAAGGTCGAGCGCGACGGTATTACGGTCGAATCCGCCCTGTGGTGGAACAACGGCTATCATGAAAGCGTGCTCTGCTTCACGAACAATATCCCGCAACGCGACGGCGGAACCCATCTGGCCGGTTTCCGGGCGGCTCTGACGCGCACCGTCAACACTTACGCATCCGAATCCGGCATCGCCAAGAAAGAAAAGGTCCAGCTCACCGGCGACGATGCGCGCGAAGGGCTGACCTGCGTGTTGTCCGTCAAAGTTCCCGATCCGAAATTCTCCAGCCAGACCAAGGACAAGCTGGTTTCGTCCGAAGTCCGCCCGGTCGTGGAGAGCTCGATGGTCGAGGCGCTCGGCACCTGGTTCGAGGAGCACCCGTCCGAGGCGCGGACCATCGTGCAGAAAATCGCCGAAGCCGCGGTTGCCCGCGAGGCGGCCCGTAAAGCGCGGGAGCTGACACGGCGCAAGGGCGCGCTCGATGTCGCGAACCTGCCAGGCAAACTGGCCGATTGTCAGGAGCGCGATCCGGCAAAATGCGAGCTGTTCCTGGTCGAGGGTGACAGCGCGGGCGGGTCGGCTAAACAAGGCCGGGAGCGCAAATTTCAAGCTGTTCTCCCATTGCGCGGCAAAATTCTCAATGTTGAACGCGCGCGGTTCGATAAAATGCTCTCAAGCCAGGAAATCGGTACGCTGATCACGGCGCTCGGCACCGGCATCGGGCGCGATGATTTCAACATCGAGAAGCTGCGTTATCACCGGATCATCATCATGACCGACGCCGATGTCGACGGCGCCCATATCCGTACGCTTCTGCTCACCTTCTTTTACCGGCAAATGCCCCAGCTCATCGAGGGCGGCTATCTCTATATCGCTCAGCCGCCGCTCTATAAGGTCAAGCGCGGCAATTCGGAGC
>CAZMAC010000764.1:0-1297 GCA_964564085.1 uncultured Hyphomicrobiaceae bacterium | reverse complement strand
AATGCCATAGCCGAAGCGCGCAGCCTGCCGGGCGCCGCCGATAAGCTTGGCGTCAATCACTCCACCGTCTTTCGACGGCTAAAGCAGATCGAAGACGATCTGGGTATCCTCCTATTTGAAAAGCATCGCACCGGTTACTCGGTTACGGCTGCAGGTGAGGAGATCGTTGCGCTGGCCGAGCGTTTGGATGACGACATTGCGGAGGTCATGCGAAAGCTTGCAGGCCAGGACATCTCGCCGTCCGGCGAACTCCGCGTTGCGACCAACGACACGCTCCTCGTCGATCTCCTGACACCGCTTTTTGCCAATTTCCGGCGTCAATGCGCAGACGTCCGGCTGGACCTATTGATCGGCAATCAATCCCTGAATCTGGCAAAACGCGATGCCGATGTCGCAATCAGGGCGACCGATAAGCCTCCGGAGACGCTGGTCGGCCGCCGCGCGGCGCGCATTGCCTGGGCGCTTTACGGCAAGACCGCAGGCGGTGTCGAAAAAGATGGTGCCGGTAATGTCGATCCGGCGGCGAATGACTGGGTCCTGCTCGGCGAGCAGATGGGCGCGCTCAAGACCGTGAAGTGGATCACAGCTCATACGCCGCCAGAACGGCTGGTTTACAAAATCAACACAGTGCTTGGGCTTGCCGAGGCGATCGAGGCCGGTATCGGCATCGGTTTCTTGCCCTGTTTCATCGGCGATGCGCGCCTGTTACTTGAGCGCCTGTCAACGCCAAAGCCGGAATTCGGTGCCGATCTCTGGCTTCTCACTCATCCGGATTTACGCCATTCGCCGCGCGTGCGCGTCTTTCTCGATTTTCTTGCCACCGAGATTGTCAAGCTCCGACCTCTCATAGAGGGCGAGACCTTTTAAAGAGCAACTGTCTTTGTCTGGGTTTGTCCTCAGATGTTAAGATCTCTGTCTCTTGCCGCCAGTACCGCATAAGTTTGGCTTTCTAGAAATATGACAGTTTTATGACAGTCTTTCTGCCGCTCATGACGATATTTTTTTCATGCTTGATCAACGATATAGCAGAATCAGCTCGAACTTGCCGGCTGAAAATGTCATCCCTGATGATGACAAGGGACAGCTGTCAAAATTGCTGGCGAAGCTTGCAGACCGGTCTCACATGGAGACGCTGCGCAGACGCGCTTATTTCGATCATCTCATGCGCCTGCAGGCTGAACTTGTCAATCTGCAGGAGTGGGTTCAACACCACGGCGTCAAGATCGCTATTCTGTTTGAAGGACGCGATGCTGCAGGCTAGGGCGGCGTCATCAAGCGAATTACGCAACGATTAAAT
>CAZMAC010000763.1:0-1299 GCA_964564085.1 uncultured Hyphomicrobiaceae bacterium | reverse complement strand
CACTACTTTGGCAGATTTTTTTCAAAGATAGATTTCCCGCAATGTGGGCAATTGATTGGTGGAGGTTTCTGCATGATTTTCAGGATTTCCGTGCGGATGGCAGGCAGGGTTGGTTGCGGCGGAGGCCCGGAGATTCTTTTCCCCCCCACCCGCTTGTTTGAGGCGGCGGGATTGCAGGAAGGCATAAGCGATCATCGTCATTAATGCGTGCCGGTGAAGGCCAGCCCACGATCGCCCTTCAAAGTGATCCAGACCGAGTTCCTCTTTGAGCTGTTGATGGGCCTGTTCGCAGACCCAGCGTGCCTTGATGGCACCGGCCAGCTGCTTGAGTGAAACGTCGGCGGGAAGGTTGGAGAGATAGTATTTGCGCTCTCCGCTCGAGCGATGCTCGCCGATGACCCAGACCTCCTCTCCCGGCAAGTGTTGAGCGCCCATGTCGCGGATGCGCTGGGGTGGGCCGTCTGCGACCCGGATCCGCACAGCGGCAAAGCGTGCCGAGAGGGCTCCCCTGGTCCCGCGCCGCCAACTGACCTTCCTCCACTTTGCGGTCTCCAACATGGCCTGCGCCGTGATCGACTTTGTATCGGGAATGTGCCGTTGACGCGGGTGGCCGCGTCCGGCAACGGGGAAGATCATCTTCACATCTGCGGGATAAACCTTTTGCTTGAACGGGATGCCAACGGCCCAGGCCAACCCGCGTGCGCTCAGAGCTTGCCGGAAAGGGGCGCTCAAGCCATATCCGGCATCGGCAAGGACGCAACCGAAGCGCACGCCTGCCGCGCGAACCCGATCGATTTCCGCCAAAGCGATCTCGGGCTTGGTCCTGTGGAGACGATCCACATCAGGAACTCTGGCGCGGTCGAGCCGGGCGGTATCCGAGGTCCAGCTCTCCGGCAGAAAGAGCCGCAATCCAACCATGACCGGCACTCCGTTCGAAGCAAGCGTCACAGACACCAGTGTCTGGCAGTTCGCCCGTTTCCCCAATGCCGACGCATATTGCGGGGCCACGCCGACCGAGCGGTTCCCTTTCTTGGGAAGAGCAGTGTCATCGATAATCAGCCAGGCATCTTCCCCGCCAACCTGTCTGTCAGCTTCGCTGAGCAACGCTGTTTCCAGCGGAGCGGTGTCCCAGGGACTGCTCGCAATAAAATGATGCAACTGATCATAACTGGCTGCGCCCGCCCGCTCCGCCATCGGCTGAATGCTCTTGCGGTCTCCCGGGCCGATCAAACCCTCAATGTAAGCCGGACACATCCGGGCACGTGTCTTGTAACGAAGCGCCGCTAAAAACGGGGCTAG
>CAZMAC010000762.1:0-1302 GCA_964564085.1 uncultured Hyphomicrobiaceae bacterium | reverse complement strand
CAATCAAACACATTTAAAGTGGGCGACTTCGCCGATCTTTATGATGAAAATCAACAGCCGATCACTGCCGGTCCGCAAGGTTGCGTCCTGTTGATTGGTAATGAGGAGATGCCGGAATTTTTAGGGGCTTAAGGGCAAATACTTCATTCAAACTTTCGCAAGAAGCACATTGACTCGACAAAAATCACTTACGGCCGGAAAACATTCCATGCCGTTCATTTCAGGTTTTCGAGGAACGGTCTAAGGTTCTGATAAGCGCGCCTCATTCTCGATTTGACTGTCCCTAGAGGCAACTCAAGACGCTTGGCTACTTGGCTATGAGCAAGGCCATCCAAATAAGATAGTTTTACAACCTTGAACTGGTCCTGAGGTAGTACCTTCAGGGCCTCTTTTAATGCCTCAAGCCTTTCGTGCTGCGATAACATCTCGTCTTGAGCAATGTCCTCAGACATTCGCTCCGAATAATCCTCCGGAAGCGGCTCCCACACACGCTCTTTTCGTAATCGATCAATTCTCAAATGGCGCACTATGGTGAAGATCCACGCAATGGGGTTGCCTTTTTCCGGCGAATACATTTCTGCCCTGTGCCAAACGGCCGCTAACGCATCCTGTGTCAACTCTTCTGCTGTTGCGGCGTCGGCGCCCTCGCGCATCATGTATGTCTTGATCTTTGGCGCAAAGGTTTCAAAAAGAATTTGGAAGGCCTCATGGTCTCCCTCTGCCGCAATTCTTTGAAGAAGGTCTTTAACGAGCTCGGGCTGCATGATTTCGTAGCGATCAGGTTCTTCCAACGATCAGATTTTGGATTTAGCTTTAAGATATCGTCTTCGCAACACCAACATACAAAGAATTGGTTTCGCCGGGAAACACCGTACCATGATCGGCAGGTATATTGGGCGCGTTATTCGGCAAAGCACGGCTCACCCTTGCCTAACTTTGAACCTGCCGACGCGTGGAAATTGTTTGTTTTTTGGGATGTCGTCAGGGCCCGACCCTAAAATTACAATCTCTAATGCGATCCAAACAGCATGAACCTCCGTTACGATAGTGTAGTTAACGGAGGTAAACCAAGTGCTTCGACAATCTTACACATTAATTATGGATCCGGAAGTTAATGGCTTGTGGCGGCTGCCAAAAATTGTGCGATTTCAATATATGTCCATATTGGCATTTATGTGGTCAGGCATTTTTACTGTCTGGATGGGATCGATAAGCATATTGGGACCAACACTGCTTGGACATTCCGTATTGCTGGTGGGCGCTTTCTTCACGGCCGATATTTTTCGGCGAGTTCAACACTCA
>CAZMAC010000761.1:0-1306 GCA_964564085.1 uncultured Hyphomicrobiaceae bacterium | reverse complement strand
CCTGATGCGATGGCTTAGTCTTCGCTCACGCATCAGGATCGCCTTCATTTCCTGCTTTGCGCCACATCGTCACAAAGCTTACTATTCAAGGCGGAGCTGACTCATGCGACGCTATGTCGGTGAAATCGTTACCGCTGTCAGCATTATTATATTCTCAACGTTTATCCTTTGGCGCTCGATACCTCTCCCGGCCGGAGGTGGCTGGTTTCCCAGCTTCGCCGCAGTCAGCACGATTTTTCTCTCGCTATATTGGATCGTCGAGGCTTTTTTAAAACGTCAGCAGCCAGACCGTTCGGAACTTGTCGATTTGCGTCTCGATTTTGAGACACTCAAGCCGATGATCGTGCTGGCGATAACAATCGCCTATGTCATCAATATTTTTATTCTGGGTTTCTTTTTCACGACAAGCCTCTTTCTCCTCACGGTAAGCATCCTGCTTGGCGTCAGAGACTGGCGCATGATTGGTCTTACATTGATTATCTTGATGCCGCTAATCTATTTATTCTTCATCTATTTTCTTGGCGTCAGGCTCCCCGAGGGCCTTTTGATATGAGACGCCTGTCTGCCCAGCACATTAACGGAGCATCAGATGGTCTTTGATGCTTTCAGCTATGCACCCGCACTGATTTCCATTGATATCATGGCGATGCTCCTCATCGGTGTCGCTGTCGGTCTGGTCATCGGAGCCATTCCCGGCCTTAGCCCGCCGATGGCGATCGCGCTCATGATCCCCGTCTCCTTCAACATGCCCACCGAGCAGGCTTTGATCATGATGGTGGCTTGTTACGCAGCCGGTATTTATGCCGGCTCGTTCTCCGCCATCCTTCTGCGCGCGCCCGGCACCTCCGCTTCGGCGGCGTCGAGCATTGAAGGGTTTGAACTCACAAAGCGCGGACGTGCTGTCGAAGCGATCAGAATTTCAACCTTCGCATCCGTTGTCGGTGGACTGATAAGCGGTTTCGTCCTTCTGTTCCTTGCTCCGCCTCTTGCTCATGTTGCGCTTCTCTTCGGACCCTCGGAATATTTCCTCATTGCCCTACTCGGCTTAACAGCGATTGCCTCGGTCTCCTCGTGCTCGCCATGGGGGCGGCCGTGGGCCTGATCTCCGGCATGTTCGGCCTCTTCCTGGCCACGGTCGGCATTGATCTCTATTCCGGTTTCCCGCGCTTCACCTTTGGTATTACGCCGTTGAGTTCCGGCATCGGGATTATGCCGGCGATCGTTGGCCTTTTTGCCTTTGCTCAAGGGTTAGAGCTTTGTTTGGGGCCTGCTCATGACAGAATTGCAGGGGGTAATAAGCTAAGCT
>CAZMAC010000760.1:0-1306 GCA_964564085.1 uncultured Hyphomicrobiaceae bacterium | reverse complement strand
CTGGCGTGCTCCCCTGAACTGATACCAAATTGATTAAGCGAATCCGGCCATTTTCAACTCGTTTGAGGGAGATGAGGAATGGCACGGAAGCAATTTTCGACGGAACAGATTATTGGGATGCTGCGTGAGGCTGAGGTGCGCATCAGCCAAGGGCAGACGATCGGGTTGGTCTGCAAGGGGCTTGGGATTTCGGAGCAGAGCTACTACAGGTGGCGGCGCGATTATGGCGGTCTGAAACTCGATCAGGCCAAGCGCCTGAAGGATCTTGAGCGAGAGAACGATCGGCTTCGAAAGGCTGTCTCGGAACTGACGCTGGACAAGCTGATCCTGAAAGAAGCTTTAGAGGGAAAATACTAAGCCCCACGCGTCATGCCAGAGGCATGCTTTCAGCATGACGCGAATGCGTCGATCACGTGCGCTCTCGAACCGATATCTCGGAGCGCCGTGCCTGCCGTGTCATTGGCCAGCCACGTTCGACGCAGCGTCGGCGGCCGATTGCCCGCGATGATGAGGATGCGCTGACCAAAGCGATCGTTCGCCTTGCCACGACCTATGGCCGGTATGGCTATCGGCGGGTGCATGCTCTTCTATGTGCGGAAGGCTGGCGGGTGAACCTCAAGCGTGTCTATCGCATCTGGCGACGCGAGGGGCTAAAAGTGCCGAAGAAACAGCCCAAGCGTGGAAGGCTTTGGCTGAATGATGGATCCTGTGTCCGCCTTCGACCTGAGCGTACCGGGCATGTTTGGGCATATGACTTCGTGCAAGATCGCACACAGGACGGACGAGCATTCCGGATGCTGACCGTTGTTGACGAGTTCACGCGGCGCTGTCTGGCGATCGTGGTCGCACGAAAGCTAAACTCCGACGATGTGCTGCACTGCTTAACGGACCTATTCACCATCCATGGTCCACCAGAACATATCCGGTCAGACAATGGCCCGGAATTTGTTGCCAAAGCAGTGCGCGGCTGGCTTGGCCGGATCAACGTGAAGACGCTTTATATCGAGCCGGGTAGCCCGTGGGAAAACGGTTACAATGAGAGCTTCAATTCCAAGCTACGCGACGAGTTGCTCAATATGGAAATCTTCACGACGCTCTACGAAGCGAAGGTGCTCATTGAACGCTGGAGACGCCATTACAATGCCATTCGCCCACACTCATCGCTCGGCTATCGTCCGCCAGCGCCGGAAACGGTCTTGCCGCCAGCGTTTAACCTGGTTTACGCTACGCTCCAGCCAGCTCAAACGCTGGCCCATGAGCGCCGGATTCTAACTTAAGAACTGGTGTCACTCTGAGGGGCAGGCCA
>CAZMAC010000759.1:0-1309 GCA_964564085.1 uncultured Hyphomicrobiaceae bacterium | reverse complement strand
CCGCGATCGCTGGATTGCCCGAATCCGAGCGTCGGAAGCCCGATAACGACATCAGCACAGACACGCTTGTCGAGAATCCGATCGTTGAATCCAGGGAGGGCAAATCCCACGAGACCATGAACAAGGCTGCGGAACAGGAAGGCCTCCCGATCCAGGCCCATAGGCTCACCCCTGAAGTGGAGAACACCTTCTGGGTCAACCTGATTGGGAAGGGATATCCGTCGCCTCGCCACAAGTTCCGATGGTGTACCGAGCGAATGAAGATCATGCCGTCGAACGCCTTCATCCGCGACGTCGTGCAAGAGAACGGTGAGGCGATCCTGGTTCTCGGAACCCGCAAAGCCGAGAGCTCGAAGCGCTCTCACTCGATGAGCAAGCTCGAGAAGCAACGCGAGAGAGCCAAGCTGAGCCCGAATGCCAGCCTCACCAACTGCCTCGTGTATACGCCGATTGAGGATTGGACGAACGACGACGTATGGCTCTATCTGATGCAGGTCCCCAATCCATGGGGCTACGACAACAAGGATCTGCTGACTATGTACCAGGGCGCCTCCGAGGACGGCGAGTGCCCGCTTGTCGTAGACACTACAACGCCAAGCTGCGGGAGTAGCCGCTTCGGATGCTGGGTCTGCACTCTCGTTGACAAAGACCGCTCTATGGCTGCCATGATCCAGAATGACGAGGAAAAGGAGTGGATGCTTCCGCTGATGGCTCTTCGCGACCGACTAGAGGTGAAGGACGACCGCCATCTCAGGGACTTCCGACGCCTCCGTGGAAATATCCAGCTCTTCAAGGGGCAACTGCTGCACGGACCCTACACACAAGATGCACGCGAAAACTGGCTGCGGGAACTCCTATCCGCTCAGGCGTGGATTCGTGCGAACGGACCGGAATCCGTACGAGACATTGAACTCATTACACAGGCCGAGCTCACTGAGATCAGACGGATCTGGGTAGTCGACAAGCACGAGGTCGAGGACCGCCTACCTGCCGTCTACGAAGAGGCGCTTGGCGAGACCTACCCGGGCGGCGGGGTGCTCGACGAGTCGTCTGTATTCACCTCCGACGCATTGGAGGTTCTGCGTGCGGAATGTGGTGACGACGCGCTTCACTACGAGCTCGTTCGGAACCTCCTCGATACGGAGGTGCGGCTCCCCGATCCGCACGGGATCGTCAGCCGATGACGTTCGCGCCTGCCGCCACCGTCCGCGTCGCTCCGCGATCGGTGAGGACGGTGTACTCGTCGGCGAGGATGTCGCTCACGTAGGTCCACTCGGCGGTGGCCTCGGCCGCGGTGAACGTCACCGTC
>CAZMAC010000758.1:0-1309 GCA_964564085.1 uncultured Hyphomicrobiaceae bacterium | reverse complement strand
GCGACCCTCCGGCACAACGCGTTTTGCGGCGGAATATTTCGCGGAGGAGGTCCGGCGCACACTCATCGATTTATATGGCGAGGATAATCTTTATGGCGGCGGGCTTTCGGTGCGCACGACGCTCGATCCCGAACTTCAGCAGCTTGCTCGTAAGGCGTTGCGTGAAGGTCTTGTGCGCTACGATCGGCGGCATGGGTATCGCGGCCCGGTTGAGCGGATAAGCATCGATGGCGATTGGGGGAAGTCCCTGCGAAAGATCGAAGTGCTCTCTGATCTGAACCCATGGCAGCTTGGCGTCGTCCTTGAGGCTTCGGCCAAACGCGCAGTGGTTGGCTTGCGGCCTGAACGAGCTGCGTCCGGCAAGGCTGAAAAAGAACGGAAAACTGTTGAATTGCCTTTGGCGAACGTTAAGTGGGCCCGTCCCGTCGTCAGGGGCTCTGGCGCAAAAGTGCGTCTTGGCAAAAAGCCGAAAGCGGTGACCGACGTTCTGTCTCCCGGCGATGTCGTCTATGTCGCGCCCGAAGCTGAGCCGGATAAAGACGACGAGGAAGACGAAAGCACCGCCCAGGGCTGGCGTCTCGTTCAGATACCAACAGTTTCCGGGGCGATGATCGTCATGGACCCCCACACCGGTCGTGTTCTTGCCGATGCCGGCGGGTTCAGCTTCGCCGCCAGCCAGTTCGACCGTGGCATTCAGGCAAAGCGCCAGCCTGGCTCGTCATTCAAACCCATCGTTTATGCAACGGCGCTCGACAATGGATATTCCCCGTCGAGCATTGTTCTGGATGCGCCGCTCGCCATCGAGCAGGGTGAAGGGCAGGACATTTGGAAACCGGAAAACTACGAGAATAAATTTTACGGTCCATCCACTTTGCGGCTTGGCCTGGAGAAGTCGCGTAACCTGATGACCGTCCGGCTTGCGCGGGATCTGGGCATGCCGATCATTGCGGAATATGCGCGGCGTTTTAACGTCTATGATCAGCTCCCGCCGCTCTTATCCATGGCGCTTGGAGCCGGCGAAACAACGCTTTTGCGAATGGTGACGGCCTATGCGGCTTTTGCCAATGGCGGCAAAAGGATTGAGCCGACCCTGATCGACCGGATCCAGGATCGCTATGGCCGCACGATCTGGCGTCACGACAATCGCGAATGTCCGGGGTGCGCTGCCGAAAGCTGGCGCGGCCAGCCTGAGCCGCAGCTTGCCGATAACCGTAAGCAGATTATCGATCCCCATACCGCTTATCAGCTCGCGTCCATGCTGGAGGGGGTCGTCTCGCGTGGCACCGGCTATCGCGTTTCGATAGTCGGC
>CAZMAC010000757.1:0-1310 GCA_964564085.1 uncultured Hyphomicrobiaceae bacterium | reverse complement strand
GTCGCTATGGTGTTTTACGTGATGGCTCGTTTGCAGAACATGCACTACGGCGAGGGCCAGATAGATTGCGGAGAACGGGTTAAAGCCGTTGAGGATGAAGCCCGCGACTAGAATGAGATATTCGATCATCGTCGGCAGTTCCTTTTGTTTCGACGATGAGTTTTTTTGAGCAGACTTGCAGAACCGGTCTGAGGCGCATTTGAAGTGCCGGAACTGCACCGGAAGGGTGAACCGGTAAATGGCTGATATCACATACGAAAATAAAAACTCCGAAAGCCACGGTTCCTTATTGCGGTTCCTGCTTTTCACACATGGTGCGCGGCCGGATGGCTCACCCGAGAAGCCCGGCAAGCCGTGGGGGCAGAAGGAATTCGCGGATGCGGTCGGCGTGTCCACGCGCACGGTCAGGTACTGGCTGGACGACGAAAAATCGCCCAGCGATCCGTTAACGATCGAACGCGTCCTGTTCGGTAAAAAGACAGAGTATGACGAATGGCGCGTGAAGCTTCGCCGGGCATGGCAAACGCCAGCCGCACCGGACGCACCGCCTTCCGGCAAGAATAGTGTCTCAGGACCGGCGGCTCCGCCCGCACAACAGCCCACGCAAATCCTCCACCCCGAAATCCGCCCTGTCGCCGGTTTCACTGGCCGCGCAGATCTGCTTGCCGCCATTGACGCCGCGCTCTGGCAGGGCGGCGGCAGCGCGGCGCTGACCAACGCGGCGGCGATCCACGGGCTGGGCGGCGTCGGCAAGACGGTGCTGGCGCGGGAATATGGCTGGCGGAACCGGGCGCGCTATTGCGGCGTCTGGTGGCTGCGCGCGCAGACGCAGGCCGCGGACGAGGGAGGGGCGGACCAGACCCTGATCGACGATCTGCTCACGCTCGGCAGCGAGCTGCAAATTCCCCGCTTCGACGACATCCGGGAACGCGACCAGAGCCGCGCCATTCAGCTCACCTTAGCCGCCATAGAGCAAAGCGGCGCGCAGACGCCCTGGCTGCTGATCTACGACAATGCCGAAAAGCCGAACGCCATCGAAAAGCTGACGCCGCGCTCCGGCGCGCATTCTCTCATCACCAGCCGCTGGCCGCATTGGCGGGGCCGGGCCGAGCCGCTCGCCGTCGATGTCTTCCCGCCGGATATCGCGATCGGCTATCTTCTGGACGGCGCGCCCTTCCCGGACCGCGAGGCCGCCGCCCGCCTCGCCGAGGCGCTGGGTTATCTCCCCCTCGCCCTCAGCCATGCCCGCAGCTTTTGCATCGAGTGTCACCTCGATTTTGACGCTTACAGCGCGCGGATTGCGGAGCGTC
>CAZMAC010000756.1:0-1322 GCA_964564085.1 uncultured Hyphomicrobiaceae bacterium | reverse complement strand
GTCGATCCGGCAGTCGCTTTCGGCGACGTCGATATTGATGGCCTCGTCGATGGACGGGTAGACCCAGACGCTTGCAAAGCTCGTGTGACGGCGGGCATTGGAGTCGAAAGGCGAGATGCGCACAAGACGGTGAACGCCGGACTCCGTTTTCAGCCAGCCATAAGCATTGTCGCCTTTGATCAGCAGCGTTGCGGATTTCAGGCCCGCTTCTTCGCCCGGGCTCTCCTGGATCAGCTCGCATTTATAGCGGCGGTCCTCGGCCCAGCGCATATACATGCGGGTGAGCATCTGCGTCCAGTCCTGGCTTTCCGTGCCGCCCGCCCCGGCATGGACTTCGAGATAGGCGTCATTGCCGTCGGCCTCACCGGACAAAAGCGCCTCGACTTCGCGTTTTTGCGCCGTGCGGGCCAGTGCTACGAGCGCGGTCTCGGCTTCTTTTACGACGTCGTCGTCGCCCTCTTCCTCGCCGAGCGCAATCAGTTCGAGATTGTCGTTGAGGGTCGTTTCGAGTTCGGTATAGGCGTTGATCGAGCCCTCCAGATGCTGGCGCTCGCGCATGACGGTGCGCGCTTTTTGCGGGTCGCTCCAAAGATCGGGGTCTTCGGCGCGCGCATTCAGCTCCTTGAGACGGGCGTTGGCTTTATCCCAGTCAAAGATGCCTCCGCAAGAGTGTCAGGGATTCTCGAATTTGATCGGCAATGGCCTGCGTTTCAGCACGCATTGTTATGTCTCCATAAAAATCTTGAGTGGCCGCCATTATCGCAGCTGGCGGCCAGAAAAAGAAGAGCCCGATTTCAATATAAACCGCCGGCCTGGGGTTGTTTGGCATAGCCGCTGCCGGCACTGGAGCTGCCGCCGGAGTGATCCTGCAAATTGACGCCGGGATAGGTCACGAAGGAGAACGGATCGGATGGCTCTTCGGTGGGTTTGTAAGCTTCCAGAATGGTCTTTTCCGCCCCCTGATGGGCGCGCATTCCGGTTTTTGCATCGATTCGCACAAGCCTGATGCCCGATGGAACGCGAAACGGCGTCGCCGGCTTATCCGCAAGCGCCCATTTCATGAAATCCCGGAAGATCGGTGAGGCAATGCCACCGCCCGTTGCGCCCTTGCCCATTGGCTCGGGGGTATCGAAACCGACAAAGACGCCGGCCACGAGGTCTGGTGAAAAGCCGACGAACCAGGCGTCTTTTTCGTCATTCGTCGTTCCCGTTTTGCCCGCCAGCGGCTTGCCGACTTTCGAAACGCGATAGCCGGTGCCACGCTTGACGACCCCCTCCAGCATGGACACGAGCTGATAAGCGGTATGGGGATCGATAATCTG
>CAZMAC010000755.1:0-1329 GCA_964564085.1 uncultured Hyphomicrobiaceae bacterium | reverse complement strand
GTGCGGGGCGGTGTGTTCCTTTATCCGCGCGATACTCGAAAGGGCTATGAAAAGGGCCGTCTGCGTCTCGTCTACGAGGCAAATCCGATCGCTTTTCTGGTTGAGCAGGCCGGAGGCAAGGCTATTGACGGTTTCACGCGCATTCTGGACATCGCCCCTGAAGCGGTCCACCAGCGCACACCGTTAATGTTCGGCTCTGCATCGGAAATCGACCGGATCGCCCGCTATAAGATCGATCCAAATACAATATTTGAGCGTTCGCCGTTATTTGGCCGGCGGGGTCTTTTGCGCGTTTAACGCTCTGCGAGGAAACGCCATGTCTGAAAAACATCCGATAATATCCGTCACTGGATCGTCTGGAGCTGGAACATCAACGGTCAAGCATACTTTTGATCAGATCTTCCGTCGCGAAGGCGTGAAAGCGGCCATGATCGAGGGCGATGCCTTTCATCGCTACGACCGTGCCGGAATGCGCCAGGCGATGAAAGACGCAGCAGCAGCCGGCAATCCTCATCTTAGCCATTTCGGTCCGAACGCCAATCTCCTCGAAGAGCTTGGGCAAACCTTCCATGATTATGCTGAGACGGGAACTGGTAAGACCCGGCATTATGTTCATGATGAGCTGGAAGCCGAGCAATATGGAACGGCCCCCGGAACGTTCACGGAATGGATGGATCTGCCGCCGGATAGCGATCTACTCTTTTATGAAGGCCTGCATGGTGCAGTGGTGACCGATACGGTCAATACGGCGAAATATGCCGATTTGAAAATCGGCGTTGTCCCAGTGCTGAACCTGGAATGGATTCAAAAAATCCATCGGGACAGGGCGTCTCGCGGTTACTCTGCGGAGGCAATCACGGATACGATCCTCCGCCGGATGCCGGACTATGTTCATTATATCTGCCCTCAATTCACTGAGACGGATATCAATTTCCAGCGCGTCCCGACGGTGGATACATCCAATCCATTCGTGGCCCGCTGGATTCCGACCGCGGATGAATCGATGGTCGTCATCCGTTTCCGCAGTCCGCGCGGCATCGATTTTTCCTATCTCGCTTCGATGATCCATAACAGCTTCATGTCCCGCGCCAATTCCATCGTGATCCCGGGCGGGAAGCTGGACCTGGCAATGCAACTGATTTTAACGCCGATGATCATGAAGCTTGTTGAGAGAAAGCGGCGGTTAAGCTAAGGAGCCGCTAAAGCTAAACCATCAGTTAACAGACGAAAAACTGAAAACGATAGAGCTGGAAAGGAGTAAACGCCATGGACACAGACGCAACCCAGGTTACAGGCAAGGACCGCTATAAAGCGGGCTTGATGGAATAT
>CAZMAC010000754.1:0-1341 GCA_964564085.1 uncultured Hyphomicrobiaceae bacterium | reverse complement strand
TTCCAGCGTACCTACAATGTCGACATCAGACCTGATCCGGAAATCGCTTCGGAATATTATTCGGTCCGCGATAGCAACGCCTCTATTCCTGCAAACTTTACTGAGGATCTGCCGCAGGTTCTAACCGATGCCAGGGCTGGCGGGGATCAGCGTCCGGCCGATGAAATCTTATCGGATTACTATCAAGGCGCCGGATTTACGGAAGGCGCTGCAAATCGTCTGGCGGATGCCCGTTTGAACGGAGATACGCGCCCGCTGGAAGACATTCATGATGAATATTATGAATATAATGACAGGGTCAACGAGACCACATCCGTTATAGAGCAGCGCGATTACGGCATGTTCGCCAACCCTGGCGAATCTCAATGGGATTTTGAGGTCCGCCAAGCAAAACAGAGCGATGATTTTCTTGCCGGAGCGGGGGATTTCTTCGGCGGGCTGTTCGGTGGCGGACAGACCACTGCGCCAACCGATCCGACAGCAACGACCCGTGGCCTTACAACAGATCCGGCTACGACCACGCCGACCGATCCGGCGCAAACCACGCCGAAAAAAGAGGAAAATGACAGCTCCAGCGCCGAAGACCGTGCCGAGCGCGAGCAGGATTATTCAGACCGCGGTTTTTCCAGCGACACGGCCAGCGACATTGCCGATGCCCGCGATGAGGGCGATAACCGGACGGCGGACGACATCGCCTCTGAGTCCCACGGCGTGGACGACGATGATGGTTCAAAAAGCACACGCGTGATCTGTACCTATTTCTATCAGAAGGGCGAGCTAAGCCGGACCGATTGGGTCGCCGATCTGCGCTTCACGCAGGATTACATCTCTCAGCAAACGGTGCGCGGCTACCATCTATGGGCCATTCCCACAGTGCGGCTGATGCGCGAGGGCGGTCTGGCCGGGCGTTTGCTGGAGCCGGCGATGCATTTCATCACCATCCACCGCGCCCATGAGCTGGCCTACCGGATGGGCCGGCGCGATCAGGGCAATCTCACCGGCAAGCTGATCCGCTGGACCATGGAGCCGGTCTGCTGGACGCTTGGCGCGCTGGTCAAGGAGCAGGACTGGCAAAGTCTTTACACAGAGCAGAATGTAAAGGCTTGAGAATTTTGTAGGTGCGTCATCACAATGCCGTGGCCGAAGTAAGCAGCCCGGATAGAGCGTAGCGAAATCCGGGGCTAACCCGTCACTCCTTCCCGGGTTACGCTTTGCTTAACCCGGGCTACAGGCTGGCCTCGACGTTTAACCTTCCATTCACCAAGCCAATAATTTCTCCCCGGAAGTTATCCCCGCCCCTCTCGGTCAACTTATACTACTCCCGTCGCTTCCCTGACGGGG
>CAZMAC010000753.1:0-1345 GCA_964564085.1 uncultured Hyphomicrobiaceae bacterium | reverse complement strand
CCCTGGATCGTGTCCTCGCGATTTCCGACGAACAGTTTCAGCTCTAAATCGGGATGGTTGCGCTTGAATGCGCCCAGGGCTGCGGGCGCAAAATATTTCGCCGTACTCACAATGCCGATCGACACCGTGCCGCCTTTGAGCCCGCGCATCGCGCTTAAGACATCGTCGCAAGCAAGCAGTTCGGCCTCGATCCGGTTAGCCGCCTGAAGAATATGGTCTCCGGCTGCCGTCAGCTTCATGCCGTTGCGCGCACGCTCGAACAGCTCAAGGCCGATGGTCTCCTCAAGCAGCTTCAATTGTAGAGTGACGGCGGGCGCCGTGACGTTCAGGAGATCGGCCGCGCCAGCGACTTTCCCGGCTTTCGCTATCGCTGCAACCACGCGCAGCTGCTTTAAACTCACGTCACGCATAGACCTGTACTTAAAAAAGCTTTGCAAGATGCAAAGAACAATTAATTTTACTAAATGACAGGCATCTGGCAAGCTTAGAAAATAAGAATAAGCAGGTTCCTTGATCTGTAACATAAATAAACAATGTGCCGCAGGGAGGCGGCTAGAAATGAGCGATCATTTAACGCTTCAATCCTATTTGAGCGGATGGAGCGAATCCGATCCCGATAAAAATGCGACCGCCGAAACAATCAGCGCCATAGCAGCGGGCAGTTCGAAAATTGCTGCACGCATTGCGCGCGGCTCGCTGGAGGGAAAGCTCGGGGCGACCGTCGGCGATAATACCGATGGCGACAAGCAGACGAAGCTCGACGTCTGGGCGAACGATCAGCTGGTCGAGGCGCTACGCAATTCGCCCACAGGCATCGTGTTTTCCGAAGAAGAAGAAGGTGCTGTCACGCTTGACGCAGAGGCCGCGATCGCTGTCGCGATGGACCCGCTGGATGGCTCCTCCAATATCGACACGAATGTTTCGATCGGTACGATTTTTTCGCTGCTGCCCAATCAAGGCGAGGCAAGCTTTACGTTAACCGGGGCACACCAGCTTGCAGCGGGCTATGTAATTTACGGGCCGCAATGCGCGATGGTTCTTACGGTTGGCGAGGGCACGCATATTTTCACGTTCGACCCGCAAACAAAGGAATTCTGCCTCACAGTGCAGAATGTGCAAATCAAGAAAGGGTCCAACGAATACGCCATTAACGCCTCGAATTACCGCTTTTGGAGCGACGCCATCCGCTCTTACATCGACGACTGTCTGGCCGGTGTCGACGGCCCGCGCGGCGAGAATGTGAATATGCGCTGGATCGCCTCGCTCGTCGCCGAATGCCACCGGATTCTCGTGCGGGGCGGTGTGTTCCTTTATCCGCGCGATACTCGAAAGGGCTATGAAAAGG
>CAZMAC010000752.1:0-1347 GCA_964564085.1 uncultured Hyphomicrobiaceae bacterium | reverse complement strand
GCCGCCCTGCTGCCGGCATTTTGGCCGTAGCCGAAATGTTGGCAAGCCAATCCGACATCGACATTGAGGACCGCCGGGCGTTCGAACGTATTCTAGTTGACGAAGCGACCGCTTTGTCTGAAAGGCTGCAGCAGTTCGAAGCTGAGTCGCGGGACCTGCTCGCCCATGCATGGCCGATGAGTGATGTCTATTCGACAACGTTGTTTCATTGCGTCCTCGGTAAACGTACCGTGAAAAAAGCCGATGGTAAGATCATCGGGAAACCGGCCCGGGTCCATTGCGATAGTCTGACTATCGTCGAACTGCTCGATCATTTGATGAGCATGCTTGACGAAAGCGGCGATGCCAAAGACCTAACCCTTCAGGCGGAGCCGGGCACCAAAAATGTTTATTTGGATTTGGCTTGGAAAGGACAAGTCGTGCCCAGTGCCATGCTTGACAGCTGGCTTACTATACCGCTCGATGACGATTTGGGCGGAATTACGGGACGCGATGTCCTGGACCGTCATAAATCCGAGCTATGGTGCGAAGCTCAAGAGCCTGGCGGCGCGAAAATACGCCTACCGCTTCCTGCTGAGAAGGAGCGTTACGGAGAACAGCGAGATAGAAGACAAGCGTTGCTCGAACGGCCAGAATTCTACGACTTCGATCTTCTTGGCCGCATCGATCCCTTAGCGGTCGATGATACGCCGCTCCGTAAGGCGACATATGTCGTCTTCGACACCGAAACCACGGGACTTGAGCCGTCAGCCGGAGACGAAATTATCTCGATCGCCGGCATACGCATTGTCAATGGCCGGGCCTTGCGCGGCGAGGTTTTTAATGAGCTGGTGAACCCAGAACGATCAATTCCTGACCAGTCGACAAAAGTGCATGGCATCAGCAATGCTATGGTTAAAGCTGTCCCAGACATTCGTGTGGTTCTGCCGCGCTTCCAAAAATACGTCGGCGACGCAGTCCTGGTAGCCCATAACGCGGCCTTTGACATGAAATTTCTGACACTAAAGCAGGATGCCTGCGGTGTCCGTTTCGATAATCCAGTTCTAGATACCGTGCTGCTTGCCGCCCACATCCATGGGACCTCCGATAGCCTGACTTTGGACAGTCTGGCGACACGCTACAATATTAACCTACCGGAAAAAGATCGCCACACGGCTCTCGGCGATTCGATCGCAACATCCGAGATTTTCTTGCGTCTTATCGATCTCCTCGAGACGACCAACATCCATACGCTGCGTGACGCCATCATTGCCTCGAGCAAGATGGTTACGATCAGGCGCCAACAAGCAAAATACTAGTGTTCCCCGCCTGACACATGATTCCCATGTCGCCGCAAATCAGTCAGGT
>CAZMAC010000751.1:0-1354 GCA_964564085.1 uncultured Hyphomicrobiaceae bacterium | reverse complement strand
CGGAAGTAGTGCCCGTTCGAGTGGCCGCGCGCCTTTCGGTAGGCACGCTGCCTCCGCGTCTTCCGAACGCCGTACTTCGCCATGATCTTCTCGTCGACCGCCTCAGCCGGTTTTCGCTCGGGCACTTCACCCTGAACGAAGAACCGGTACCCGCATTGAGCCAGCACGACGACGCGCTGCACAAAGCCGGCCGGCGTTGCGCACTCATATCGGTATGGCTCCATCTCCGCGCTCGCTCTCTCTGCTCTGCAAGATGCAGGGTTTCTCTCGGCGAACCCTGCGAAGACCGAACTCCAACCTCCTTTCTGCGGGCGTCGCTGCGCCTACTATGTCCCTCCTGGCCGTTCCCCAACTCATGGCTGTGCCATTCTCGCGGTCAGGAAACAAGGAAACCTGCCACCGCACCCGCGGTGTCCCTTCCTTCGCCAAAGTCGCCGTGAACCGGATGAGAGCTGCCAAGCTCCCAGCCGCTTCGCGTCCTGTCGGAAACCAATCCGCCTCGGGCCCTTGCCCGAGAGGCTCTTCCAGGCCAGCGAGGGGCCTCGCGCACTCAGGCGCGAGGCCTCACCTCGCCAGCCACGTCTGTGGTCGCGTCACTCGCGAGCCACCTCGGCGCTTTCGTTCGTCGCATCGCGTTCGGCTACCACCCCGAACGCACGAAGGGCTCCACGACTGGCAGCCGTGTCGCCCCAGAGGCCAAGGCCTCCCGATCCTACTTGCGCCCCGCTCCCACGCTTCAGACCACCCTCGGATGACGTGCCGAGTGCGGCGAGGAACCACCCTCGCTCATCTGAAGCGCTTCCCCGATTAGCAGTCGAGGTCTGATCAGAATGCAGGTCCTGGTGGTGAGCGCATACGCGCGGCGGACATCCGTGCCGAGACCGGCCAAGGTCTCGACATTCTCGGGAACGCGTTCCCGAGCTTCAGGGTACGGACATAGAGGCTCCCCCTATGCCGGATGGCCGATTGTCCCAGTCTGCCTAGATAGCCGGTCGATTCCGGCCCAGCTCCTGCATTCCATTACGGGCAAGCCCTCGCGGGCCTCTTACACCGTTGAGCTCTTCGCGCGACGCACTTAGTACGGGAGCACGCGTGCTCTGTTTTCATGCGTCGCCCGCGTTGTCTGCGCGGTACAGGGCCTCCCGGCCGCTGTAGCTCCCGGCGCCCGCAGCGTAGACAGGTCTCAGAGAGACCTCGCCCCCGCTGGCTGGATTCGAGGGCCGCGTTTGCGGTCCCTCCCACCAGCTTCCTCAACCACGGCCCTCGACCGCTCCCGAACGGAGCAAGCTCGAGGGTATGTCTCGGTCGCCCACGTCCCTGTGCGAACTGCTGAATGGGATAGAAGCTACGGATT
>CAZMAC010000750.1:0-1355 GCA_964564085.1 uncultured Hyphomicrobiaceae bacterium | reverse complement strand
ACGCTAACAAAGACGCCGCCTGAAAACCCCATCACCAACTTTCGCGGTTTGCTCCTCCTTGCGGCTCGGTCCCCGACTGGCGAACGGCATTCACGGCCCGCTCCAGCGCCATTGTCATCTCGCGGGCATGGCTTAGGAGGATTTCTCCCGATTGCGTCAGGGTGACGCCGCGTGGCGTACGCTCAATTAAAGTGACCCCGAGCTCGCCTTCAAGGGTCAAAACATGCTGGGAAAGCGAGGGCTGCGCGACGTTCAACCGCTGCGCCGCGGCCGACAATGATCCTTCTTCGGCGATCGCGATAAAGTAGCGAAGCTGCCTGATGTCCACGCCAACACCCACAGACGAGTAATAGAAAATTCCTATAACAAGCTAGAGTAATACTTTCCAGAATCTATGCAATATTCTACGCCGCCGTCGTTGCATAGCGTCTTGGAACGGCGCAGGCGTCAAATACTTGATCCAGATAACCCGCGAGGGATCATCCAGTTAGGGCGCTAACCACTGACAACAGACACTTACCGAGGTAAACTTGGTTGAGCGGCCCGGACTTTCACAAAAAAGCTGGGTAAGCCGCCGTAAAACCCGCTCGCCAAGCGGATACTCGGACTGAACGAGGACTACCTAACTAATGAATTTTACCTACTGAAGCCCGATAATGCGTAAGCGACGGCAAAAACTCTAAAAACGCTGTACATTCAATGGGTTCATTAAGGCGACCGGACACATGCTCCATGCTTCGCTCAAGTTCTGAGATTTTGGCTTCTAACTCGTCGAGTTTCCCAAGATTATCACGGAAAAATTGTATTAGCGCATTCCGCTCTTCCGTAATGGCTCGAGCGCGACTTCCGGGCTCTGGGATCGTATAGTTAAGCCTTTCGGCTTCATCGATCCATTCGAGAATTGCGTCCTGTATATTTTGCAGAGCTTCCAGTTGAGTGGCACCGTCCGACATGCAGCCATAGAGATCCGGAGCAAATGCGGCAAAACCACCACCATCGGCCTTCGAAAGCTCAACGATGACTATTGGATAAGCGGTTTTACTCATCTATGTCCCCTTTCGCACTCTGTAAAATGTGCGCATCAATGAGCGCCAAAAACTTCTTAATATACACACTTTTAATAGGGCGACGAGCAGGAACCGTCAAAATTCCAATCAAAAGTGGACTGGAAATTTTAAAGTGGCTACCGCGCTTCGGCGCCGTAAACGTTAAGCCATAATAATCACAAACACTTTGGAAATCGTTGATGTTCCAGTCATTTTGTGGATTCTCGCGCATTCGCACGAGGAGCTTGGATACGCGGTCGGGTTTTCTGGTCTTCGGCTTACTCTTTGGATTGCTAGTTTTGCCAGGCA
>CAZMAC010000749.1:0-1358 GCA_964564085.1 uncultured Hyphomicrobiaceae bacterium | reverse complement strand
TTGCTAGTCACCCCATTGAATCTGAAGTTCGTTCAGAGCAAGCAGAGAAATGTGACGAACTTCAGATTCAGGTGACTAGAGCGTGTTCGGTTTAATCAGAATCATCAACACGCTCTAACTTATTGTTTGTCGTATTTTCGGACGGAAAACCGGTTTCCACTTTTCCTGAAAATGCTCTAGATTGCACGAAATCGCCCAAAAGATTTCATTAAGCTGAATAGCTGGAAATTATGCAATATATGCCGTAGGATCACCTTGCCGATCTTAGCCCGACATCATGCATTGATTTCGTCCCGAGTTAAAAGGCATCTGTTGACGCCATAAGCGGATATGTATCTTGGTGAGCTTATGAAAGCAGCTCTCGCCCATATAAGAAGAATAACCACGCTCCTCCCGTCCCTGCTCCTTCTGGCCCTCAACGCTCCTTCATTCGCTCAGTCTTCAGCGCAAAGCCCGACCCTGAAAGTTCCCCCGATTATCGAAGTCCAAAGCGGGATCGAGACGCAGCTTCCGATTGAAGTCATGCCGGAGAACACGCAGGCCAGCCAGGCAATGCTTCTGGTGAAGGGAATCCCCTCATCCGTTTCTCTGACTGACGGACGTCTTTTTCCATCCGGTGTCTGGGCGATTAAAATTTCGACCGCCCCCGCAATTCGCATTCTTACGGCCTCCGATGCAAAAGAAGATCGCCCGATCACTATCGCGCTGATGAGTTTGAGCGGCAAGACTTTGGATGAAGTCTCATCGCGCTTGATCATTGCTCCGCATAACGGCTTTTCGGACCAGCTCGCCAATGCCGTTCCAGTTAATGCAATCTCGACAAGGGACATCGCGCCGCAGGAGAAGGAAAAAATCTTTACGCTTATGCAAAGAGGCGATGCAAAATTCCGCGAGGGTAAGGCCTATGCCGCGCGCGTTTTTTACGAAAAGGCCGCTGAGATGGGCTGGCCGGCCGGCGCTTTTGCGCTCGCCAAGACCTATGATGCCGCCCAACTGCAAGGCCGTACCTTCGGCATAGGGATCGAGCCGGATGCAGTCCTCGCAAGACAGTGGTATGAAAAGGCGCGTGATCTCGGATCGCCGCGCGCTGATGCAAGATTGAAGGAAATCGGACTGCCGTAAATCGGCGTCCGCTCAAGCGCGGAAAATCCGGAGCCTCTTGCGCCACTATATCGCAATCACGATCGAAGACCTGTAGAATAGATCATCTGGACGCCGGCAAAGCTGCGGAGATAAAGTGCCGCGCAAGTCAAGCTGTGATCCTGGGAAAATTGCTTTCGTCATGAATGACACCATCACCGAAAAAGGCGTCAAAGCCCGTCCGAAAGTGCAGCGTCCGCGCTTGCACAAGGTCATTC
>CAZMAC010000748.1:0-1361 GCA_964564085.1 uncultured Hyphomicrobiaceae bacterium | reverse complement strand
GGAAACGCGGATGAAACGCGGGCATGGGTGAAAAAACGCGGGTTTAAATCGCTCATTGTCGTGACCGCGAGCTACCATATGCCCAGAAGTCTCGCCGAACTGCGCCGCGCCCTTCCCGATACGGAATTTATTGCCTACCCGGTCAAGCCGGGCAATTTGAGACTTGAGGCATGGTGGACCGATCGCAACACGTTGAAGCTGCTGACAAAGGAATATCTGAAATTCGTTCCCTCCTTCGGGCGATGCGTCGCCATACAGATCGGTCTGAGCAGAGGGCTATTGGGCGGAACACGGCAATGCCTCAACGCCGCTATTTCCGGCTGAGCTGAGCGATGCTGCGTTCCTTGATTTTCGCCGCCGTCTTTTACATCAACACGGCCGCTTTTCTTATCATCGGTAGTCCCTTGCTTCTCGGGCCGCGGAGCTGGGCCATGGCCGGGCTCAGAGCCCATGCGCTTGCCTCGATCTGGTGGCTGCGCGTGATCTGCGGGACGAAGCTTAAAGTGCTCGGCCAGGAAAATTTGCCGGAAGGCGCTGCGCTGATTGCATCCAAACATCAATCCGCCTGGGACACGTTCGGCCTCATTCCCTTCACGCGCGATCCGGCGATGATCATGAAGCGGGAGCTGTTGTCGCTGCCGCTCTATGGCTGGTTTTCGCGGAAATTCGAGATGATCTTCGTGCAGCGCGATCTCGGTCCGTCCGCGCTTCGCAAAATGGCTTCGGACGCAGCCGGGCGTGCCGCTCAGGGCCGCGACATCGTGATTTTTCCCGAAGGCACCCGCCGCCCGCCGGGAGCGGAGCCCGCCTATAAGCCCGGCGTTGTTTTCCTTTACGAGAAACTCAATATCCCTTGCGTGCCGGTCGCGCTCAATTCCGGCGTTTTCTGGCCGCGCCGCAGTCTGATGCGGCGGCCCGGAACACTGACGGTTGAGTTCTTGCCGCCAATCCCGTCAGGCCTTCCCCGCAAGCAATTCCTGTCCCGTCTTGAAACTCAGATCGAAACTGCGACCGCACGCCTCGTTGCGGCTGAGACGGCGATAGTGCCGCCGATAGACAACCCCGCCGGAAGTCGCGTTCAACAATGATGCGCCGGTAGAAGCTCGGATCACGATTCCTGCTACCGCCTTGTTTTAAATTAATTTTTGCGCCCGCCAGAGACACATTTTATGCAGCGGAGATCTGGCTCTGTGCCCCTCCGATCACTATATACAAAAAGTGAACAGCGATTCGCATAAGCGCTTGACTTTATAGCACAAAACAAGAACATTGTGCGCCCTGCAATTTAATCTGCAGGTTGGACTCGTCTAAGCAGAGTTCGCAAAAGTGGCCCTTCCGGTTTTGCGAAAAAACTCTGCGAA
>CAZMAC010000747.1:0-1362 GCA_964564085.1 uncultured Hyphomicrobiaceae bacterium | reverse complement strand
TTGCAAATGAGGGTGCGGCAAGTGGGATGCAAATGTTTGAATCGAACCACTAGAGCGCTTTCAGGCGAAGTGGACACCGGTTCGCCGTCCGGAAACGCGATAAACCAAAGACTTGGAGTCGCCCGAGCGATTTCGAAAAAAGCGCAAAGACTCTCGTGACCTGTGTTGAGCTTTCCAAAGAGCACCATGAGGAAGTGGCCTGATCTCTCCGCTCATTTGCCGCCGGCAGTCAGCCTTCGGGTCGGACTCGATCTGAGCGCGCTGAAAGGACCGGACCAGGACCGAGATGCGCCGGATCGGATCGAGGTCAACATCTTGGAGATTGCCGCCGCGATTGCAGGCGAACCGATCTCACGAACACCGCGCACCGTCTGCGCACGTACAATCGCGCCCTTCGCACGTCTCCTCAGCGACATGAACGACAAGGCCCGCCCGCATCTCATGCCGCATGCCTGGGCGATGGCCGGTTCTGCGTCGCCCGCCCATGTTTCGACACGGCTTGAGATCCTCGCGCGCATGGCGATCGATGTCGCGCGACTGCAGGCGCCGGCATTCGAGAAAGCACGCCCCAAGGACCGCTGCGTCGAAAACGCGATTGCGACGGCGGAGGCCTATTGGGTGAGCCCGAGCGCGGACAAGGCAGAAGCCGCAAACGCCGCGCAAAAGGAAGCGACGCAAGCCGCGCAGCACGTTCTGGGAGCGAGCCGGTTGGCGAATCTCGCCGCCCACGGTGCCGCAGGCGTAGCGCACGCAGCCCATTCGGCGTTCTTAGCGCTTGGCGCCGACGATGCGTTCCTTGCGCGCATGGCTGGCCAGTTTGTGCAGCCAAGCCTCTTCGAGCAAGCGGGCGTTCTCGAAGGGGTGCGTGACCGCTTTGCAGTGGATGCAGCCGAGCAAGCGGCGATCACCACGATCACGCCAGAAGACGTCGAGGGCACGTTCTGGCGGGACGAGGCGGCCACGCGTGCGCTTGCCGCTCTCCGTACCGCCATCGAAGCCGGCCCGCATGGCGCAATCCCGCCGATCCGCGCCGCTGAACGCCTGGCCGCCGCGTCGTTTTAGTCTTGCGGTCGCAGCGCAAACCGGCTGTCACAACCTGGCTCAAACAGTCAATCAACCGTATCCCTTATATTATTGCAGTTTATTGCAGATTGGCCGTTTGACCAAAGCCAAGCTTATTCCTTGATTTACCATGATCGAAGAATACCGGCGGTGAGTTATCCCCGCCCCTCTCGGTTAACTTATACTACTCCCGTCGCTTCCCTGACGGGGCGCCGGGACTCGAGACCGTCTCAACTGGTGGGGGAGCGATGCGGCGCCTGAGGAGTCGAGGGCCCCGGCAAGCCTAACGGCAAACCGGCC
>CAZMAC010000746.1:0-1364 GCA_964564085.1 uncultured Hyphomicrobiaceae bacterium | reverse complement strand
CTGGCTGTTCAATATCCTCTTCGTTCAGCAGCTCCGGCGCTCGAACGAATACGCCGCCTGTGACAGGCTCGGACACGCCAGTCGTTCCGGGAAAGGTCAGCGGCATGCCGCGAACCGAGCGCACCGCCATATAGGCAAAGGCCTGCGCCTCGATCGCGTCGGCATTCCAGCCAACATCGCCGGCCAGCTCAATCAGGCCCGGCAGAAGCTTGCGAAGCGAGCCGACAAGCGTGGCGTTATGCGTGCCACCGCCGGTCAGCACGAAAATCTGCGGTGTGGCCGGCAAATGGGCGAGATTGCAGATCAGCGATGCGGCGGTAAAGGCCGTCAGCGTGGCGGCTCCGTCCTCTGGCGAAAGACCTTCCATTGCCGCAAGTGTGAAAGCATTCCGGTCAAGCGATTTTGGCGGCTTTTGCAGGAAATAGGGATGGCTGAGCAATGCCTCCAATCGACCGGCATCGGCTTTGCCCCGCGCGGCAAGCCGTCCGTTTTCGTCGCGCCGATTTCCGGTTTTTTGCAGCATCCAGTCGTCGATCAAGGCATTGGCCGGGCCGGTGTCGAACGCCAGAAGGCTGCCATCCTCGTCAATAAAAGTCAGATTGGCGACGCCGCCGAGATTGACAATAACGGCGGGCTTTGGCAGCTGCGAATGCCCGCTAAGCGCGCGATGATAAACAGGCGCTAAAGGCGCGCCCTGACCGCCCGCTTCCATATCGGCGGCGCGAAAATCATAAATGACATCCGTGCCGGTCAGATCGGCAAGGAGCGCGCCGTCGCCGAGCTGGATCGTAAGCCCGGCGTCAGGCCGGTGTAGCACGGTTTGCCCGTGAAAACCGATAAGGTCGACGCTGGCGGCATTCAGATTATGATCGCGCATGAACGAGTCGAGCACCTGCGCGTGGATATTGGTGATGAGCTTTTCCGCCTCGGCGAGAGCGTCTGGCCGGGCATTGCGGTCTTTGACAGAAGCGGCCTCGGTCACGGCCCGGCGAATGATCTCGCGCTCCTCGGCGCTATAATCCCACACGCCGGAAGGGCCGAGGGAGAGAATACGATCCCCATCCGTTTCAATGAGAGCGACATCGACCCCGTCCATCGAAGTGCCGCTCATCAGTCCAATCGCTTTCATATCGTGCTCGCTATACCGTGCAACGCAACCTTGAAGCTGTTATAGAACTGGCGAATAAAGCGCAAATGGGGCTTGCCCAGCAGCGACAAGGACTTGACCGCGTGCCCCTCGCCGGTCCAGTTCCGGTAAACAGTGTCTTATAACACAACACATCCAGCCTTTTTTGAAAAAGTAAGCCGAAAGCCGACAAAATGACCGAGCTGAAATCCGATTTTTTGAACATGCTGCAAAGCCG
>CAZMAC010000745.1:0-1371 GCA_964564085.1 uncultured Hyphomicrobiaceae bacterium | reverse complement strand
GCGCAGCGGCCCATTCGTGTATTTCTTTTCGGGCGTATCGGACTGGCGTGTTATGGCCGCTACCTAGTTTAATGAACGGCGGGCCGCCGCCCTCATACCTCAGTTGACGAAGGCCGCGCTCCGTGAAGCCCAAAAATTCGGCTGCTTGCCTCGTATCGAGAAATTTTGCGGTATGAATTTTTTCCAGCCGGTCAATACGGGCTGCTAACGCATCGAACTGTTCGCTCATCTTGTCGTTTTGTCCGCTGTTTATGTCGCGCGGACATCTATTTATAACGAAAACCTCACGATTCGAAGCACGAAAACTAAATTCAATGCGAGTTTATCGCGCCTATAATGAATTGGCTGATGCGTTCTTGTTGTGCGCGTAAGTGATTGCGAAGGGCTGCAACCGTCAAATAGCCCGTTGAGACATCACCGAGCGCATGGTTCATTAAAATGCGAATGGACAGTTCATCCACACCCGCCAGCACAGCCATGTCTCGATATGTCTGCCGCAAGTCCCCGCCCCAATGCGACAAGATTGTGCGCTTTTCTTTATGCTCAGAGAGATGCCCGGTCGGTGTATTGGCCGGAAAAATCCATTGCTGCGAGTTTTCCCAATGCAATATCCGACCTGCCTTGCGAGCGCGCCACAGCGACCGTAACATCGGGCGGGACAAGGGCAGGTCGAACGCCCGCCGTTTGCCGCCCTTTGGGCTCGGGATGTGCAATATCCGTTTTTTCACATCAAGATGCCCCCACCGCGCTCGTTTTAGAGCATCGGGGCGCATGGCCGATAGAAGCGTAAACAGGTGAAATTCGCGCCGGATTGGGTTTTGTAGCTTTTGAAGCTGCTCGATCCACAGCTGCAGCTCATCAGACGGCATGCCTGTGTTGCGGCGTTGCTCAATGTTAAAATCTACGCTTTCAACGGGATTGTGAGGCGGGATGCTTGGGTCAAGACGCTTCTTTAATGCATGATTGTAAACAGCACGTAACGTGACCATGGCACGGTTCGCGATATAGCGCCCCGCATTTTCCGTCAGCTCGGCATGCTTCTTTGCCACCAGCTCAGGCGCTTCCCCTATTTCCCGTAATGGACGTTCAAGCCAGTCGCCGAGCAAGCGCTCCATGTGATCTTTGTAGCTATGGAGTGTGCGCGATGACCGCTCTCCGGCATCTACCCGAGCCTGTAGGCGACGTACGTAGTCTTCCCATGCCTGCCGAAGTGTCAGCGCTTTGCGACGGTTTGCATGTTTCGCCTTATCGGTTCGAATTTCAGCAATGAGCCGTTGCGCTTCTTGCCGGGCAGCACTCGCGTCCCATTCGTCACATGCGCCTATGGCGCGCTTGATCGTCTTACGCTTGCCGAGCAGCGATATTTCGATT
>CAZMAC010000744.1:0-1375 GCA_964564085.1 uncultured Hyphomicrobiaceae bacterium | reverse complement strand
GGTCCTGCAGCTCGCACTCGCCGCCCTGGTCGCAAATCGGGCAATCGAGCGGGTGGTTGATGAGCAGGAACTCCAGCACGCCCTCGCGCGCCTTTTTCACTACGGGGCTATCGGTGCGGATTGTTGGCGGCGCACCGTCGCGTCCTGGGCGTAAATCGTTCACGCTCATATGGCAGGATGCGATCGGCTTCGGCATTCCGACCACTTCGATCAGGCACATACGACAATTGCCGGCGATGGACAGGCGCTCATGGTAACAGAAACGGGGAATTTCTGCGCCTGCCAGCTCACAAGCCTGAAGAACGTTCAGGCCGTCCTCGACCTCAATCTCGTGATCATTGACGATCAGTTTTGGCATATACCGCCCGCTTCTTTGATGCCAGGATTTATACCGGAGTTGTATGCTGCGGCAGGTCAGCATGCAACCGACGCGTAAGGACGCACCCGCAATTCACCGATCACGGCAACTAGGCCATGATTCGTAACCGAAAATGTTTACATCTTTTCTACAACACGTATCGCGTGTTTTCCGCAAGGTCTCAATTTACCAGAAAGAGGCCGATTCCGCCAATGTTCACGCAAAATTCCGTGTATTGATGGCTTAAGCGCAACGCTGCTGGCGCCACAATTTTGCGGAAGCGATATTTTCCCATCCGAAGGCATAATCGCTGGGACCATGGTCCTGAAGATGTGTCAGCCGCTCACGCCCTTCTTCCGGAGTGGGAATGTGGCCTGGCTCGATCCACCACATGGCAAGATGTGGTTTGCTTGCTGTCTCGAACCAGCCGGTCTTGCGATGGTAGATATTGGCGTGAACCGTTTGCCAGACAAATTTTTCCAAGGCTTCGACGCTCTCCCAGACCGACATGTTCACGATGATCTTTGGATCGTCGAAAAGTTGGATCGACGTGGCGTTCCCGCAATCATCCTTGAGCAACCAAACGAAGCCCGGCATACGCTCACCGGCGGCGTTGACACGGTCGATATTGTCAAAGAAATCGGTGACACGGCTGTCGCCTCTCGGATAAAGCAGTCTGGCAATGTTGATCTGGGCGAGATGTTTCATGACTACTCCGCAGCGATCGACGGGTGCCCGCCCTTCATCCGCTCTTCGATCACATGGCGGAAATGCCGGATCTGGCCTTGAACGGGCCAGGCCGCCGCTTCGCCGAAGGCACAGATCGTGCGGCCCGCGATCTGGTCGGCGATCGACTTGAGCAGGTCGGCATCCTCCTCGCGCGCGTCGCCTTCGCAGATACGGGTGGTGATCTTTTTCATCCACTGGACACCTTCGCGGCAAGGCGTGCACTGTCCACAGCTTTCGTGGGCGTAGAAATAGTTGATGTTGGCGAGGGCCTCGACGATGTCGGTACTG
>CAZMAC010000743.1:0-1380 GCA_964564085.1 uncultured Hyphomicrobiaceae bacterium | reverse complement strand
CCATCAGCAAAAAACGACGTGGTTCGAAGCGTTGGTTCGAACCATTAGGAGGTTTCGATGGCCGAAAGTGATAGCGTAAAAGAGGTTGTGAGCTATACGCCGCCGCGCGGCCTCCAGACAATCCTGAGCTTCGGCTTCTTTTTCATCCTGCTTTTCATGGTGAACGCCATTGCCGGCGCAATCTGGCTTGCGACCCACAATCTGCAGACCGATGCGCTGATCTTCATGTTGATGTTCGCAACCGGCGCCGTGCTGCTGTTCTATGCCGGCATCTTCCTTTTCGCCGCATCCCATTCCGAGGTTCATCTCGGCGCCACCGGGGCGTCCTTCGTTCTGCCGAACTGGCGCGGGCCGACACCGCTTTTCCCTTACACGGAATGCCAGGTTCCTTACCAGGATCTCTCTTCCGTCGAGACCCGCTCGGAGGTTTATCGCTATTTTGCCATTCCCGTCACGGTGCGCTCCGCCTCCCTCGTCCGTAAGGATGGCGAGCGCTTGACGCTTGGATATGTACAGGACAATCCGCAAGATCCCTGGATACCGTTTCACACCATCGCCGAGCAAATTGCGGAAAAAGCGGGCGTGCCGATCGTCAATAAGGGCGTCGTGGACGGCAGCTCCGGCCTGCGCGCGCTGGTTCAGGACGAACCCGCCTGGGACGCACCGGAGATACCCGCTGAGCGGCTGTCCAAAATCAAAAAAATGGAACGCTTCGGCTGGATCGGCTTCGTTATGTTCTTAGGCGCAGTCATTCTTGCGGCGGTCGGATTTCAGATCTACCGTCTCGCCGTGTAAGCCGTTGTCGGATCAGGATCATCAAGCCACTGCGCACCCCGCCTTATGTGCCGTGATCTCGATCAATCGCCGAAAGCGCATTGACGAGCCGGTCCGTGCGAGTGCGGCAACAGCCCTAACCTCATTCTGCGCGACGCCCTTTCCGCGATAAGCCCGATCACGCAGAGTCACGCCGATTTTCACATCCTATCACGACGCCATCAAAGGCGATCACAGGTCGCGGAGCCCCTCTTTCGCACGACCAAAACCTGTCCCATTTTCACACTATTGGTTCAACGCGAAGCAAAAACCAAAAGCTTCAAAGCTTGAAAAACAGGAGATGATCATGAGTACATTTATCCGGTCCGCACTTGTTGCACTCGCCCTGATCGGCGCAGTTTCGGCTGCATCTGTTAATGCGAACGCAGCCCCGTACCATGAAGTACATGACTTCTGGAACCAATTCACAAAGGGTAGCTAAGCTAGATCAACCTGCGTTTAATCGGAATCGATTAAGCGCAGAAAAGTTGATCTATTTTATAGGGTTAGAGCAACTGTCCGCGTCCAATTGGACGCGGGTTGCTCCAGGGCCTAATCCGCTCCGAC
>CAZMAC010000742.1:0-1381 GCA_964564085.1 uncultured Hyphomicrobiaceae bacterium | reverse complement strand
CTCCTCAGGCGCCGCATCGCATCCCCACCCTGGCAAGTCGGTCTTAAGCCCGGCGGCCCCGTCAGGGAAGCGACACGGGCAGTATAAGTTGACGGAGAGGGGCGGGGATAACTTCGGGCGAGAAATTTGCGGCTTGGTAAATCCGCACTTAATGTCATCAACTTACATGCGCCTTTGGATAGAAGTGAGTTGATGACGTCAGTTACATTGTCGCCCCTGACCTGATCTGGCCGACTTTGATCGTAACAAGCTCTGCACCGAGTTGGGATCGCTGCTCAGGCTAAAATGATCGCGTATTCTGCGTAAAAGACAGTTCAAGATCCAATGCCGTTAACCATATTCGCTAAAATTTTAACCGATCTTTAAGATTCTCTCTCACCGCTCCGCAGTTTCCTGCCAAGCTTTAACGGTCCGCGCAAACGTCTCCGCCCCCGTGCAGCGGCGTTCCGCGCATAGCAACAGGAGAGTCTGATGCGTTTTTCAAGCCTCATCCCCGTAACCCTGGCCGTTTTAGGCGTATCTCTCGTGAGCGCTCCGGCAGCGAAGGCTACGATTCTCGGCAATCCCCTTGCGTCTGTCACCGTCAAAAGCTCCGCTGCGCTGGCCGACTATTATGACCGGTCTGACGATTATTGCGACCGGGATTACAAGAAGCGATACCGGCATAAAACCTACAGCTATCGCAGCACAAAAAAACGTCGCCGCTATTATGACGACGATTATGATTACGGCCACCGGCACCGCGGTCACAAGAAAGGCTATTATTCGCGTAAATCTTATTCCAGCGACGATTACGGTTACTGGTAGGCGAGATTAGGTTTGGCCCAGCGGCGCGATGCTGCTGGGCGGAGCGCGCTTATTGCCTATATCAATCACGCGGATTAGCCTGCAAATGCGCCCCGGATCGCATCGGCATTCACCGCCACGACAATACCGGCGATAAAATAGCAAATATCCCCGATTAGCCCGCGTTTGAGCCGGTACATGAGGCCGGGATTGAATGCGTGCTCGAGATTTTTATGAATGGTAACGGATTTGTAGGTGGTGTAGAAGAAATCAAAGATGATCTGAACGGCCTTCATGATGATAAAGACCAAAGCCAGCAATAAAATATTATAGACGATACTCATAACTTGTCCCCCAAACTGATACGCCGACACGGCCCGGATTCATGAACGATTGGACGTGACGCGCAACAATTAAGCGCCACCCCCGGAAAAGTCCAAAGCCATACCCGGACAATGATTAATGGCTAGAGCATTTTCAAGCGAAGCATGGCCCCGTGAAGACGGGGCTGGATACCGGTTCACCGCTCGGAAAGCGCGATAAAACAAATAGTTAGAGCCTACGCTCCGATTCAGTCGGAGCGGATAAGGCTCTA
>CAZMAC010000741.1:0-1391 GCA_964564085.1 uncultured Hyphomicrobiaceae bacterium | reverse complement strand
GAATTGGCAAGATATTCCGTGGTTACACCAAAACGGCCGGAGGCGACCTGCTTGATCGCCGAGCGCATGGAATCGCCATTCGGCATTGGCGTATAACGGTCCGGCTCCTCACCGCCTTCCCCTGTGTTTGACTTGCCGCCGATCCGGTTCATCGCAATGGCCAGCGTGGTATGCGCCTCCCGGCTGATCGAGCCATAAGACATGGCGCCCGTCGAGAAGCGTTTGACGATCTCAGCCGCCGGCTCGACCTCATCGAGCGGGATGGACGCATTCCCAATCTCATCGGCATTCTTGATACGGAACAAACCGCGCATCGTCATGAGCTGCTTGGACTGATCGTCGACAGCGGCGGAGAATTCGCGGAAGGTCTCCGGAATATTGCCACGCACGGCGTGTTGCAGCTTGGCAATCGTTTCGGGACGCCACATATGCGCCTCGCCGCGCAAACGGAAGGCATATTCACCGCCGACATCGAGTGCGCCGCGCAGCACCGGCACATCGTCAAAAGCCAGCCTGTGGCGCTCCGCTGTTTCCTTTGCGATCTCCTCAAGCCCCACGCCTTCGACCTGCGTATGGGTGCCGGTGAAATATTTATCGACAAAGGATGATTTCAGCCCGACCGCGTCGAAAATCTGCGCACCGCAATAGGACTGATAGGTCGAGATACCCATTTTGGACATCACTTTGAGGATGCCCTTATTGACCGCCTTGATGTAGCGCGTCTCTGCCTCTTGATAGCTGAGCTGCTCGTCGAGCTCAGGCAGCATGGCATTGATCGTCTCAAAGGCCAAATAAGGATTGATGGCCTCAGCCCCATAACCGGCAAGCGTGCAGAATTGGTGCACTTCATGGGCTTCGCCCGTCTCCACCACCAGGCCGACCGATGTGCGCAAGCCTTTGCGGATCAGATGATGATGAACCGCCGAGGTTGCCAAAAGTGACGGGATCGGGATTGTGGCCGGCCCGACAGTACGATCCGACAACAGAATAATATTGTAACCTTCACGGACGGACTGTTCCGCATGATCGCTCAGCTCTTTCAAAGCGTTTTTCATGCCCGCCGCGCCGAGATCGGCGTTATAGGTCATGTCGAGCGTGACGGTCCGGAACGGAACCTCCAGCGCGCCGTCGAGCTCGCGGATACGCTCGACCTGATCGTTGGTCAGGATCGGCTGGTAAACCTCCAGCCGCTTCAAGGTCGAGGTCCCTTCCAGATCGAGAATATTGGGGCGTGGTCCGATGAAGGAGACGAGGCTCATCACCAGTTCCTCACGGATCGGATCGATCGGCGGGTTCGTCACCTGGGCAAAATTCTGCTTGAAATAGGTGTGGAGCAGCTTCGGTTTATTCGAGAGGGCGGAAACCGGCGTGTCGGTGCCCATCGAGCCGAC
>CAZMAC010000740.1:0-1400 GCA_964564085.1 uncultured Hyphomicrobiaceae bacterium | reverse complement strand
ATTTATCGTGGCAAGAATTACGCTCAGACAGCTTTTGGACCATGCAGCCGAACAGGGCTATGGCGTGCCAGCTTTCAATATCAACAATATGGAGCAAGGGCTTGCAATCCTGGAGGCGGCCAAGAAGACTGACGCCCCCGTTATCATCCAGGCAAGCCGCGGCGCCCGCTCTTATGCAGGCGATCTTATGTTGGCAAAGCTCGTTGAAGGACTTGAAGCTCAGTATCCGGATATTCCGATTTGTCTGCATCAGGATCACGGAAATAATGAAGCAACCTGCGCTTCTGCGATCCGGTTTGGCTTTGACTCTGTAATGATGGATGGCTCGTTGAAAGAAGACGGTAAGACGCCCGCCGATTACGAATACAATGTGCGGATTACGCGCGATGTGACGAATTTTGCCCATCTTGTCGGCGTTTCAGTCGAAGGTGAGCTTGGCTGCCTTGGATCGCTGGAGACCGGCGAGGGCGAAGCGGAAGACGGACACGGTTTCGAAGGTAAGCTTTCCAAAGATATGCTGCTGACCGATCCCGTTCAGGCCGGCGAATTCGTTGCCGAGACGAAATGCGACGCGTTGGCCGTTGCCATCGGCACCTCGCATGGCGCTTACAAATTCACGCGTAAACCGACCGGCGACGTTCTGGCCATGGATGTCATTGAGAAAATTCATGAGCGGCTTCCGAACACGCATCTGGTCATGCATGGCTCATCCTCAGTGCCGCAGGATCTGCTGGAGATCATCAACGCCAATGGTGGAGAGATCCGCGAAACCTATGGCGTGCCGGTCGAGGAAATTGTTCGCGGCATCAAACATGGCGTACGCAAGGTCAATATCGACACCGATCTGCGTCTTGCGGTAACGGCAGCGGTCCGCAAGGTGCTGTCCGAGAACAAAGGTGAGTTCGATCCGCGCAAATATTTAAAGCCTGCGCTCGCTGCTATGCAAAAAGTCTGCGAAGACCGTTTCGAGCGGTTCGGCACGGCCGGGAATGCCTCCAAAATCAAGCCAATTTCGGCGGCGGAAATGGCCAAGCGTTACGCTTCGGGCGAACTCGACCCGCGTATCGGCACTGCCAAAGCAGCTTGAGGCAATCCCATGCAACAGCGCCCGATCATTATTGCTCCATCGATCCTGTCTGCCGATTTCGCGCGCCTTGGCGACGAGGTCCGTGCCATTGACGAGGCAGGGTGCGACTGGGTTCATGTCGATGTGATGGATGGCCATTTCGTGCCGAACATTACCATCGGCCCCGATGTCGTGAAGGCGCTGCGTCCTAATAGCAGCAAGATTTTCGACGTTCATCTGATGATCGAGCCCTGCGATCCGTACCTCGAAGCTTTCGCCAAGGCTGGCTCCGACATCATTACGGTCCATGCCGAGGCCGGGCCGCATCTCGACC
>CAZMAC010000739.1:0-1403 GCA_964564085.1 uncultured Hyphomicrobiaceae bacterium | reverse complement strand
TGAATTACGGCCATGCCACAATCTCTCAAGCGTTGCCGATCTTGCCATGACGCTAGAGCAACGCGCGTCCAATCGGGCGCGGACAGTTGCTCTAACTGTTTAACATAGATCAACCTGCGTTTAATCGATTCCGATTAAACGCAGGTTGATCTAGCAAAGCGCCCAAGCCATATAGCTGACAATCGTCAGCTAAACAGAATATAAACCAGGATGATCAAGACAAGAAGTACGCCCCAGGCTGCAATCCTGAACCAGGATGGCATAAAGACACCGGCCGGGATAGGCTGTTCTTCGGGCTTTTCACCGACAAGCAGCTGCTCGAACCGATTAAAAAACTGATTGGCCATCATATGCGCAGTGCTGTCGATCAGCCGGGATCCGATCTGCGCGAGTTTACCGGACACCTGCGCATCCGCATTCCAAGTCAGGCGCGTCCCCTCGCCTGCAGGCTCTAAATGAACCTTGGCACTGCCTTTGGCGCTGCCGGCTGCCCCGCCTGAACCTTCGCCCGATAGCGTATAGCCGTTGGGCGGATCGATATCGGAAAGCTGAACATTGCCCTGAAACCGAGACTGTACCGGGCCGATTTTCGTCGCAACCGTCGCACGATAGCGATTGTCGCCGAGTGCTTCGAAACTTTCGCATCCCGGTATCGATTGTCTCAGAATTTCGGGATCGTTTAGTGCTTCCCAAACTTTGTCTTGCGGCAGGGCCAGCGTTTTTTCACCGGACATCTTCATGCTTGTTTACCCTCCCTCGGTGGGCTTGCGGTACGGCTGTCGTTCAGTCCTTAACGGATCAAGCTTATTGTCTCACCCCAACTCTTTGTTTTAAAGCACGCTTTTTTCCAAAAGCCTGTTCCAGCCGGTCGCGCTAGATTCAACCCGGCCGGACAAACTGCCATTGCTCATCGAGTGTGGCGTAATCATTATATCCGCATCTGGCAATCGTTTGCGCTTTGACGGCATCGAAACGGCCGTCACGAATAAATTCGTCCTTGATATGGGTGGCGACGACTTGCCCGATTGTCAGGTAACTGCCGGTTGGTTTGCCGTTCATGTCTTCCAATTCGATGAAATGCACAACCTTGCATTCGAGCGCTGCTGGGCTTTCTCCCACGAAGGGCGGCCGTACAAGGTTCGAAGGCGCCATTGTCAGCCCGGCGAAGTCAAATTCGTTGTGCCCGTTTTCAAGATTAGCTGATGAGAGGTTCATCTTCTGAGCAAGAGGTAGGGTGGCAAGGCTAAAAGTGAACTCCTGCGTAGCGCGCGAGTTACGGGCGCTGTCTTTAAGACCGTCGCTCGAAAAGGCGATCATATTTGGACGGCTGCCGAGGGCATTAAAAAATGAGTAGGGCGCAAGATTGATACGGCCTTCCTCGTCGCAGCTTCCGATCCAGCCAA
>CAZMAC010000738.1:0-1405 GCA_964564085.1 uncultured Hyphomicrobiaceae bacterium | reverse complement strand
GGGGTCAGCAAATGCGGGATGCCGTCATAGACCGAAAGTTCCAGCATTTGCGGATCGATCATGATGAAACGGCAGTCTTCGGGCGGAAGCCGGTACAGCAGCGACAGGATCATCGTGTTGATGGCCACCGATTTGCCCGAGCCGGTCGTGCCGGCGATGAGCAGATGCGGCATCCGCGCAAGATCGACGATAACCGGGTCGCCGCCGATGGTTTTGCCCAGAGCCAGTTGCAGGCGGCCCTTTCCGTCCGAGAAATCCTTCGCTTCCAGAAGCTGACGCAGATAGACGACCTCACGGTTCTGGTTCGGCAATTCGATCCCGATCGCGTCCCGGCCCGGAATGACGGCAACGCGCGCCGATACCGCGCTCATCGACCGGGCGATATCGTCAGCAAGCCCGATAACGCGGGAAGATTTGGTGCCACGTGCAGGCTCGAATTCGTAGAGCGTAATGACGGGACCGGGATGAACGCCCGTGATCTGCCCCTTGATGCGGAAATCTTCCAGGACGCTTTGTAGCAACTCGGCCCGGCGTCCGAGCGCGGCATCCGACAGCTCAGGATCGTTCTGGCGCGGCGGCGAGGGGGTCAGCAATGTCCGCGGAGGCAGAACAAAATCACCCGCCTGGTAATCACGGCCATTCGTCAGGCGCGCCTCTGTGCCGAACTCCGCCGATCGATCGGGCATATTCTGCTGAATGAGCGTCGGACGCTGGCCACGAATGACGGGTGCGGGCTGATGCGTTTGCGGCTGTTCATATGAGGACTGCTGTTGATGGGCCTGCTGCTCATAATGCTGCAGCTCGTGATATTGAGCCTGTTCCCCATAGGCCTGTGCGCTATAAGCCGCGCCATCGTAATTCCCATTCGCGTAATGCGCGGCAGGCCGAGCTTGCGGAGCGGCGTAATTTGGCGCTGGCTGGCTCACAATTGGTTGCTGCGGCTGGGGTTGGGGCTGCGGCGCATAATGCATTGGAGCCGGCGCGGGTTGCGGCGAATAGGGACGGGGCGGCGCGGGGCTTGCAACTTGTTCGTAGGGCTGAGGTGCATAAGCCTGCGGCGGCACAGGTTGCTGCGGCGTGTGATGTTGCGGCTGATGCCTCGGAATAGGGCGGTGATTGTCGAAATAAGGCTCAACGCGCTGATCGCCCGGATGCGGGTCGCTGGCATAGTGTTGTTCGCCGGGATCGGGGTAATGCGCAGGCTGAGCCGGCATCTGCACGACAAGCGGCCTGCGCACACGCGGCTGCGGAAAGGCGGTTTCGCGTATCTCGCCGTCATAGCCGCCGTAACGCGGATTGAATGAGCCTCCAGGATCGTATCCCGTATTGAAGCGGTCAGGATCTTCCGGCTGCCACTGAGGCATCGCGCCATAGCGGGGCGGTTCCGTTTCACGCTCAAGCGCGT
>CAZMAC010000737.1:0-1407 GCA_964564085.1 uncultured Hyphomicrobiaceae bacterium | reverse complement strand
GAAGCAAAAGGAACCGTCAGCACGACAGTGCCGGCCTGCTCGGCGGCTTCGCGACTGGTCGTGCCTTCAGCTATTCCGCCATTCACCTTTTGCGGCAGGCTTTGTACAAATTCAGCCGCCTTTTCCGCACTGCGCGAACCGATAATGAGCGAAAGACCGCTCTCCGCCCAACGCCGGGCGAGACCGCTTCCAAGTGCTCCGGTTCCGCCGATGACGGCAATTTTTTCCATTATTAGCGTCATTGCGCCTCGAATTCGGTTAGCTATTGAGATCGAGCTCTGTCATCGGCACATTCTCGATCCCGGCCTCCGCCAATCCTTTCGTGATTTCCTCGCCGAGGCTCATAGCTGTCGGCTCATCACCATGAATGCAGATCGTATCGGCGTGGACCTCGATGATCTTGCCCCCAATCGTTTCAACTTCCTTATTTTGTACCATACGCAAAACCTGCTCACGGGCCCGCGCCGGGTCCTTAATCACGGTCCCCGGTATCGCACGCGATGCAAGGTTGCCGTCATCCGCATAGACGCGGTCTGCAAATCCCTCGCGCGCGCAGCGCAAACCGAGCTCTTGGGCTGTGCGTTCCAACGCCGATCCTGCCAAAGCGACAAAAATCAGCTTGTCATCGACGGTTTTGATCGCCCTGCCAATCGCCATCGCAAGCGCTTCGTCTTCGGCGGCCATGTTGTTTAAAGCGCCATGCGGCTTGACGTGCGTCACGGAAATGCTGGAATAGCGGGATAAGGCTTGCAAAGCTCCGATCTGATAGGCGACCATATATTCAACATCATCTGCAGACATAAGAATGCGCCGCCGGCCGAAGCCCCAAAGATCGTTAAAGCCTGGGTGTGCGCCGATGCTGACACCGTTTTCCGCGGCTCGCAGGGCAAGTCGATGCATCGTACGAAAGTCACCGCCATGAAACCCGCAGGCCACATTGGCGGATTTTACGATATCGAGCAGAGCGTCATCGGCGCCAATATCATAAGCGCCATAGCCTTCGCCCATATCGGCGTTCAGATTTATCTTTTTAATCATCAATCGATCCAATTCCAATTGGCCGAAACATTTAGATACGTATTATTTGTAGGATGTTAGCATAAGTGCGAAACTCTCACTAGATTACGACGATTTTGGACGCAACCAACCTAAATTTATGGGTGGTGTTTCAACCAGCCTTTTAAAGCGCTAGTGGAGCGACTTTGACATTTGATACCCATTCGCAGCACGCTTCGTTTTCAAATGTCAAAGTCAAAAGCTCCACTAGAAACATGTCGTTTGCTAGTGGTTCTTGAGATTCAAACATTTGCAAATGAGGGCGCAGCAAGTGGGATGCAAATGTTTGAATCGAACCACTAGTGGTTCGACCCAAACAGACGAATCCGGTGATAAGTGGATTTCTGTTTG
>CAZMAC010000736.1:0-1408 GCA_964564085.1 uncultured Hyphomicrobiaceae bacterium | reverse complement strand
ACCCGGCGGGCTAATCCCTGCCGGCCCTGGGGCCCTCGGCGTGATCCGGCCCCCGGCGTGACGCAGGAGGCCGCCTAGGCGCGGGGCCTCGCCTTCGTCTAGGCCCACGGCGACGAGCGCAGCCGACGCCTGGCGCCGGCCCTCTTCGGCTCCGGCCGGCGCTCCGCGGCGCTGCGCTGGCTCGACCGGACCCCCGGCGGCCTCGAGGAGGCCCGGCAGCAGCTCTCCGACCTGGCCGACCTCGGGGCGCTCCAGGGGCCGGTCTGCGAGCGCCTGGCGGGCTGGCTGGAGTGCGCCCGCGGCCCCGACGGGGCCTGGGGCGACGCCTTCTCGACGGGCCTGCTGGCCGGCCTGCTGGCCCGCACGCCCTTCGTGCGCGCCGAGGTCCTCGACGCGGCCGGGGCCTGGCTGGCCGAGCGCTGGGATCCCGACCGGGTGAAGGGCGGCGACGCGCGGGCCTGGCGCCAGATCGCCGGTTACTCGGCCTTCTTCGCGAACGTGCCCCACGAGCTGGCCGACGCCGCGCTGCAGTGGTGCGGCCGCGAGCTGGGCATGGGCCTGGCGGCCCGCCGCTTCGACGCCGTCTCGACGGCCCGCGTGCTGCTCTGGTGCGACGCCCACGGATTGCCCGGCCTCCTGCTCCGCGCCCCCGAGCTGGCGGAGCGGGTGAGCGCCGCCCAGGCGCCGGACGGCGCCTGGGCACCCGGCCCGCAGTCCTCGCCGGAGGGCCCGCAGCCCTCGCCGGAGGCGCGGGCAGCCCATACCCTCGACGCCCTCCTGGCGCTGCGTCACCTCGGCGGCAGGGGAGGGGGTCTTCCTTGAACCTGGGCCTGATCCACGAGGCGATCGCCGAGGCGATCCCGGAGCGCGAGTGCCTGGTCACCCGCGACCGGCGGCTGGGCTGGGCGGAGGTGCGAGACCGCACCCGGCGCCTGGCCGACGTGCTGCGCAGCCACGATCTGGGCTGCCAGCGCGAGCGCGACGCGCTGCGCGGCTGGGAGTCCGGGCAGGACCACGTCGCCCTCTACCTGTACAACGGCCACGAGTACCTGGAGGGCATGCTCGGCGCCTACAAGGCGCGCTGCGCGCCTTTCAACGTCAACTACCGCTACGTCGAAGAGGAGCTCTGCTACCTCTTCGACAACGCGGACGCGCGCGTCGTGATCTACCACGCGAGCTTCGCCCCCACCCTGGCGCGCATCCGCGACTCCCTGCCGAAGGTGCGCCTGTGGCTGCAGGTGGCCGACGAGTCCGGCGAGGCACTTCTGCCGGGCGCCCTCGACTACGAGCGTGCCCTGGCCTCGGCCGAGCCGCGGCCGCCCGGCGGGCTCTCGCCCGACGACCTCTACATCCTCTACACCGGCGGCACGACGGGCATGCCCAAGGGCGTGATGTGGCGCCAGGAGGA
>CAZMAC010000735.1:0-1410 GCA_964564085.1 uncultured Hyphomicrobiaceae bacterium | reverse complement strand
GTCATCGCGGCTGGTGCGCATGGCCGAGAGGCTACGGTGTCCGTCCCGAGCGGCGCCGAGATGCAAGTGGAGATCGCGCTTGCTCCGGCACCGTCCACCGACGATACGCTCTACAGGGCGATCCCGCTTCGCCAGTCGACGCGGTCCGTCTATGACCGGCAACCGATATCCGCGGCCGATATCGCGCTATTGCAGACTGCGGCCGAGGAAAACGGCGTTTCGGTCTTCCTCTTTACCGAACCCTCGGACCGGGAAGCCATTCTCGAATTCGTTGTCGAAGGCAACAGTGCGCAGATGGACGATCCGGCTTTCGTCGCCGAACTGCGCGAGTGGCTTAGGTTCAGCCCAACGAAAGCTGTCGAGACCGGCGATGGTCTTTTCTCCGCCTGCTCCGGTAACCTGGTCATGCCCGAATGGCTCGGCGGCGGTATGTTCGAAGCGTTTTTCACGAAAGAGAGTGAAAATGACAAGTATCGGGACCATATCCGCTCGTCCGCCGGTGTCGCGGTGTTCGTGGGCGACAAAACCGATCCGGCGCACTGGATCAAGGTCGGGCGCAGTTTCGAGCGATTTGCCCTGCAGGCGACGGCACTCGGCATCCGCACTGCGCATATCAACCAACCGATTGAAGTCCCTTCAATTCGCCCCGAATTCGCGCGTTAGCTCGGTATCCCGGACGCCCGGCCTGACCTTGTCGTGAGATTTGGCCGTGCACCCACTCTGCCCATGTCTTTGCGGCGTTCAGTCGACGAAGTCATAAGCTAATGGACCGGCTGCAAAGATGAAGTCCCTTGTTCTTTGCTATTCGCGCACTGGCACAACGGCCAAAGTTGCGAGCGCGCTTGGAACAGCGCTCCAGCTTCAAGCCTCGCCTGCAGCGCGCCCAAGCCATATGATTAGCCATGCCAGGCTTATAGCCGCTCTTCAGGCTGTTGCGGCCCAGTTCCCTCATGATTGTCGTGTGATGCCGACCCACCATCCGGCCAATCTCCCGATGAGATCGCCCTTCCGAATGCAGACGAAAGACCTCTATGCGCTCGTCCAAATCGAGCTGGCTGTATGTCTTCCCCATCGCACCACCGTGATAAAGTGGTGCACTTCAAATGTGAATCCAGCGTCATCCACTTCCACCCCAAGATACCGCACCGTGCTTTCGATTTTCGAATGCCCGAGCAGCAGCTGGACCACGCGGAGATTGCCGGTCTTTTTGTAGATCAAAGTCGCCTTTTTCCGGCGAAGTGAATGCGTGCCGTAGTTGAACGGATCGAGCCCGATCATGATGATCCATTCGGAAACTAGAGCAACGCGCATCCAATTTGACGCGCGTTGCTCTAGTAAAATCAATATCTTAGTGTCCCTTAAGATTCCGAAATTCGCTACGGAACGTGCTGCAATAATCAGGCAAATTTT
>CAZMAC010000734.1:0-1413 GCA_964564085.1 uncultured Hyphomicrobiaceae bacterium | reverse complement strand
GTCGTGGCGATATGGCCGTGGCGGGCGATGTCCTCATAGAGCTTGACATGCATCAGGCCGTAATCTTCCAGCGCATGCATCTGGCGTGTTTCGGTCTCGCGAGGCTCCAGGAAACGCAAGGGCTCCGGGATCGGTACCTGATAGACGAGAATCTGGCCCTCGATCAGCGGCTCCTCGGGGATACGGTGGCGCGTCTGAATAACGGTCGCCTCAGCCGTCTTTGTCGTCGTGGCGACGCCGGCCGTCTTTTCAAAGAATTTCCGGATCGAGACGGCATTCGTCGTATCGTCTGCTCCCTGATCGATGACTTTGAGAACATCGTCCGCCCCGAGCACCGAGGCCGTCACCTGCACGCCGCCCGTGCCCCAGCCATAGGGCATCGGCATTTCGCGGCTGGCGAACGGCACCTGATAGCCGGGGATGGCGATTGCCTTCAAGATCGCCCGGCGAATCATACGCTTGGTCTGCTCATCGAGATAGGCGAAATTGTAAATGGGTGCGGCAGCAGTCACCGCAAGAGGCCTCGCTTTTTGAGCTCTTCCTCAAGCTGCTCGGGCGATCTGAATAGGATGGCGTCAATGCCGACCGCCCGCGCGCCCTCAACATTATGCGCCACATCGTCGATGAAGACGCAATCCTGCGCAGCAAGGCCGTTGCGGTCGAGGCTGAGACGGAATATCGCCGCCTCGGTTTTTACGAGATTTTCATTGCCATAGACGACGATATCGCGGAACAGGACGAAGAATGGAAAGCGCTCCCGTGTCTCGGCGAACTTTTCCGAGGAATAGTTGGTAATCGCATAAAGCGGCACTCCGGCATCGGACAACTGCTGCAGGATCGCTACAGTGCCGGGGATGTCGCTCGGCAGCATTTCATGCCAGCGATAATGGGCGGCTTCGATCAGCTCTTTATAATGAGGAAAGCGTGAGACAAGATCGGCAACGGCCGGTTCCCAGCGGCCGCCCGCATCGAGCGCAAGGTTCCAGGACTGAAATCCGATCTCATCCAGAAACGCCTCAATCGCCGCCTCGTCCGCCAACAGCTTGGCATAAAGATATTTTGGGCTCCAATCGACAACCACGCCGCCAAGGTCGAAGATCACCGCTTTCGTCATTTCACCATCCTTTTTATTCGTTGATGCGGGTGTTTTCCGCTCCTCCCACTCGGCGCGCAGTTGGCGCAGCAGCGCGAGCTCGGCCTGGAAATCGACATAGTGTGGCAGCTTCAGATGCTCGACAAACCCAGTCGACTGAACATTATCGGCATGGGCAAGCACGAATTCGGTATCCTGAGCCGGGGCTGTCACCTCTTCGCCAAATTCCTCAGTGCGCAGAGCCCGGTCGACGAGCGCCATAGACATCGCCTTACGCTCGCTATGTCCGAAAACCAGCCCATAGCCGCGCGTAAATTGCG
>CAZMAC010000733.1:0-1425 GCA_964564085.1 uncultured Hyphomicrobiaceae bacterium | reverse complement strand
GTGAAGCGCTTGATGTGGGCGCGCGCCGTCCCTTCGACGAGCACCTTCACGGTGCCGTCGGGCAGCTTCAAAAGCTGCAGGACGGAGGCGAGCGTTCCCATGGTATAGATCGCATCCGCCTCGGGCTCGTCATCGGCTGCGTTTTTCTGTGCAACCAGCAGGATCTGCTTGTCTGTGCGCATGACCTCATCGAGCGCATTGATCGATTTTTCGCGCCCAACGAAAAGCGGGACAATCATATAGGGAAAAACCACAATGTCCCGCAACGGCAAAACCGGGAAAACCTCTGGCGCTGCCTGGTTTTCGACAGTTGGTGTATTGTTATCTGTCATTCGGGTCTCCCAGCAAAAGATTCTACCGCGCGATATTAGAGTTTAGCACCTGTCTGCCAAATGAACAGACAAGCTCAAATTTTAACCGCAGCAGAATGAATGCGATGTTGGTGTCAATATGCATGCCGGCGGATCAGCGAGCCATTGGATAAGTGGCAACACGCGCATTTAAAATCAACCTATCCAAACCCTTATGTCGCCGAGCTGCAACAAGCCTTCGCAGCCTAACGATTAAGCGCTTGATTCACCTGCACGCTCGGAATAAATGCGCAAAGGTTTAGCTTTTCCCTCGACCACTTCCGGGCTGATCACGATTTCCTCGACGCCCTTCAGGCTCGGCAATTCATACATGCTTTCCAGCAGAATGCCTTCCATGATCGAACGCAATCCGCGTGCGCCGGTTTTGCGCTCGATGGCCTTCTTGGCAATTGAGCCCAGTGCTTCCTCAGACAGCGTCAGACGGACATCCTCCATATCAAAGAGCCGCTGATATTGCTTGAGAAGCGCATTTTTCGGCTCGCGCAGGATTTGGACAAGCGCGCCTTCATCAAGATCCTCAAGCGTGGCTATAACCGGAAGACGGCCGATAAATTCAGGGATAAGGCCGAATTTCAGCAAGTCCTCAGGCTCGACCTGACGAAGAATCTTACCTGTCGGCCGATCGTCAAGCGACTGGACTTCCGCGCCGAAGCCGATTGCCGTTGTCCGGCCGCGTTGGTTGATGATCTTCTCAAGGCCGGCAAAAGCGCCGCCGCAAATGAACAGGATGTTGGTCGTATCGACCTGCAGAAACTCCTGTTGGGGATGTTTACGCCCGCCCTGCGGGGGAACACTGGCCACGGTGCCTTCCATGATCTTCAGCAAGGCCTGTTGCACGCCTTCGCCGGACACATCCCGGGTAATCGAGGGATTGTCGGATTTGCGGCTGATCTTGTCGACCTCGTCGATATAGACGATCCCGCGCTGGGCCCGTTCGACATTGTAATCGGCCGACTGCAGCAGTTTCAGAATGATGTTCTCGACATCCTCGCCGACATAGCCCGCTTCGGTCAGCGTGGTGGCGTCGGCCATCGTGAACGGCACGTCGAGGATC
>CAZMAC010000732.1:0-1435 GCA_964564085.1 uncultured Hyphomicrobiaceae bacterium | reverse complement strand
TAGAGCGGCGCTGCGATTCGAATTAATGATCTGACGCTCTAGGCACATCTCCGGCTTTTCCATCTAAGATCCCAGATCATATGAGCACTCTATCGGGAAAAAAAGCCGTTGTAACGGGAGCAAGCCGGGGCATCGGCGCGGCAATCGCGAAAGGGCTTGCATCTGCCGGCGCCGATGTCGCCATCACCTATTTCAGCTCGCAAGATGCCGCCGAGCAAACCGTCGCGGCCATTCGCGCATTCAATGCGCGCGGGGAAGCGATCCGGGCCGATGCCGGCGATGGGGAAGCTGTGCGGCGCGCCATTTCCGATGCCCATACATCGCTGAACGGTCTGGATATTCTGGTCAACAATGCCGGGATTTTCAAGCGCCAGCCTCTTCAGGAGACGAACGATGAAGAGTTCGACCGCGTCATGGCCGTCAATCTGCGCGGGGCGTATATTGCAATTAAAACCGCCGTCCCGCTCATGGGCGGCGGCGGACGTATCATCAATCTTTCAAGCACGTTCGGCGCACGCGTGCCCGCTCCCGGCATCGGGCTTTATGCAACCAGCAAATTTGCGCTTGCCGGTCTGACACGGGCCTTTGCCCGGGACCTTGCGTCCCTCGGTATCACGGTCAATGCCATTCAGCCGGGCCCGATCGCCACCGATATGAACCCCGATGACAGCCGCCACGCCCGGCTTATGACGATGATGACGGCACTTGGCCGTTACGGAACGCCGCAAGATGTCGCCAATGCCGCGATTTTTCTGGCGAGCGATGAAAGCGCTTTCGTGACCGGGGCGACTTTGAATGTCGATGGCGGCTTCGAGACTTAAAGCCGTTTCTTGAACCGCTCCGGAACCCGTTCGTCTCAGAGCCGTTTTAACGCAATGGGGCCTGTGCAAGTATGCTTATTCAGCTTGCAGTCATAATGATGGGCCGATTCTGAACCTAATATTGACTCAATCCACCTCTTTGAGGAAGCGACAAGACGATTCATTCTTGGGAGAAAGCAGAGCTAAAAATGCCTAAAATTGGGACGAGAGAGACACTTCTCATTCTTGGAACGGCGATTGGGGTTGCCGTTACCGGATCAGTAAAAGCCGAGCCGAATGACACGCTCGATGCAAAAATCATTCTGGCGCAAAATCAGCAGCAACAGGAGGAAGAGCGTCAAAATCGGCGCGAAAGGCGGCAAGAAGGACGCCGCGAACGCGGGCAGGAACAGGAAGGACGCCAGGAGCGTCGTGAACGGGCGCAAGAGCGGCGTCAGCAGCAGGAAAAGCCGAAAGAGCGCCGCGAGCGTGTTCGAGAAGAGCGCCAGCCGCAAGAAAAGCGGAAAGAGCGCCGTGAGCGTGTGCAAGAACGGCGGCAGCAACAGGATGGCCGCCAGGGACGCCGCGAGCGTGTGCAAGAGCTGCGCCAGCAGCAGGAAAAGCAGAAACAGCGC
>CAZMAC010000731.1:0-1438 GCA_964564085.1 uncultured Hyphomicrobiaceae bacterium | reverse complement strand
CACCCATCTCTCTATGTTGTTGAAGTGAATAGGTTTTGTTGATCGCGATGCGATCCCGCGGGGTATTTCGGGTTTTGTCGCGCGCGATGAGCGATCTGCTGGGCTTGCGGCTTTACAAGCTCCGACCGACTGAAGATCCACGGACCGTCCGGCAGAGGATGAACGCTCTCGATCTCGCCAGCTTCGGCGGCAAGCCTGAGGGTCTTCGGCGCAACGCCGAGCAGGCGCGCCGCCTTGTTCAGGTTGAGCCATGGTTCGTTCCCATCCGGCGCTGGCCGGAAGACCGGAATTTTGTGATGCGATCTGTGTGCGGTAACCCGCTCGCGTGTCCAGCGATTGCCATGCCCGGTCACCAGGCCGTTCCGATTGAGAATGCCAGCGATCAGGTCGTCGCTGGCGATCAGCACAAACTGCCGGATGGCTGCGATGATGTCGCCGGAGGTGCTGTTGCGTTGCCCACGTCGCCGTTTCGGCAGACGCAATTCGGTATGGGCGCCGCCGGCCCAATGGATCACGAGAACGATCTCGGAAGCGTCATCATCGATATCGGCGATCACCTCCTGGATCACAGTGCGCACGATGCGCTTTTTGAGCCTGGCATCCCTTATCGGCGCTGACCAGACGGCCTGAAGGTCTGTCGCCAGTGCCGCGATGTCCGTTGCCAACGCAGGTGATGGTCTCGGCGTCGCCGCAGCATGCGCAGCGATCTTGCTCTCGATCTCACCGACATGCGCGAGGGCGCGGTTCCATCGTCCCTCCAGTTCAGCAGCAACCAGCCGGTTCTCTGGATCTGCGGCATCATATTGCCGGAAAGCCCGGTCGGCAGCATAGCGGGCAGCCTCAAGGTCACGGCTGAGTGCGTCCCGGACCTGGTCTCGGCGACCGGCTGCCTGCACCTCAACCTCGGCGGCGGCAGCGATCGCGCCCGGCTCGACGACACGCAGGAGTGCTTCCTCAATCGCATCATCGACGCGCAGTCCGCCAAAAGCGATGCAGCGCGGCTCGCCATTGTCGAGCAGACCTCGCCAGCAGGAATAGCGCGGAATGTTGTGCCTGGCGCCCGTGTACCGCACCGTGAGCTTGCGGCCGCAGCGCCGGCACCGGACAAGGCCGGCGAGCAGGGCGTCGCCATGTTTGGGAGCGCCATGATGTTGGCTCGTGGGCACATTGTCGCTCACCATTTTGCGGATCGCCTCAGCTCTTTTCCAACTGACGTAGCCTTCATGAGCACCCGGAATCAGCGCCAGCCATTCCTCGCGCGCCTTGCGTCGGATACCAGCTCGAACGGCAGATGGGCCAAATCCCGGCGCAACACGGCTCTTACCATAGGCGTAAGCGCCACCGTAGATCGGGTTCTCGATCATCCGGTGGATGGTTGCATAGTTCGGCCTGCGCCAGACAACGTCGCCATTGTTGCGTTTGGCCGGTAAGTCTAGTG
>CAZMAC010000730.1:0-1449 GCA_964564085.1 uncultured Hyphomicrobiaceae bacterium | reverse complement strand
TTTGTCAACGGCGGACTAATTTCCGGCCGGCGTGGCGGAGTAAAAGTCGGCCAGTGGAGCGGCGGCATTGTGCTGCCGCTTACACGGGTTTCCTAGGCGCGGGAAAAACGACGCTTCTCAATCAGATATTGAACAATCGCGACGGGCGTCGTGTTGCGGTTATCGTAGACGACATGAGCGAGGTGAACATCGATGCGGAGCTCATCCAGGGCGGCGGCGCAAATTTATCCCGCACGGACGAAGCGCTCGTCGAAATGAGCAATGGTTGCATCTGTTGCACTCTCCGGGATGATTTATTGAAAGAAGTCCGGCGGCTGGCTAAAGAAGGCCGTTTCGATTATCTGCTGATCGAGTCTACAGGTATTTCCGAGCCTCTACCTGTGGCGGCGACCTTCGAATTTCGCGACGAGGCGGGGCAAAGCCTTTCCGATATTGCACGTCTTGACACCATGGTTACGGTTGTCGATGCAAACGCGCTTTTAAAGGATTATTCCTCACAACAGTTTTTGCGCGATCGCGGAGAATCGCTTGGCGAGGGAGACGACCGAACGCTTGTCGATCTTCTTGTTGAGCAAATCGAGTTCGCTAATATCGTGGTCATTAACAAGGTCGATCTTGTCAGCGCCGAACAGCTCGCCACAGTTCGTAAAGTCGTTGCAGCTCTTAATCCCGATGCAAAGATCGTCGAAGCACGTTTTGGCGAAGTTCCTCTTGATTGTTTGCTCGACACAAAAAGTTTTGATCTGGAACGGGCGCAACTCAATCCCCTGTGGGCGAAGGAACTCTACGGCTTCGAGGATCATATTCCGGAAACAGAGGAATATGGCATATCGAGTTTTGTGTACACGGCGCGCGCGCCCTTTCACCCCGAGCGATTTTATGAATTTATCGGCTCATCTTGGAAGGGAGTGGTTCGTGCAAAGGGCTTCTTCTGGCTTGCCACGCGGCCTGACTATGTCGGCGAGTTAAGTCAAGCCGGCCCCGTTGTGCGGACTTCGCCGCGCGGTCTTTGGTGGGCTGCCGTTTCAGAACACGACTGGCCAGATAATCCCGAAAGCCGCGCTGCTATCCGGAAAAGGTGGCACAAAGCCTATGGCGATCGCCGTCAACAACTCGTTTTCATCGGCATCGATATGGATGAGAAGGGGATACAAAGAGACCTGAATGATTGCTTGATTGGGTCGGAGGTCGACGGGGAAGTGGATTTCAACGCGCTACGCCTCCTGCGCGATCCATTCGTGAAATGGGGTCGTTCTAATGCGGCTTGAGCATCAGGGCATCACGGTGAACAATATGCATAACAACCATGAGCCTGCTGCAAGCTGTTTGTCAGATTAGAGCCAAATGAGACGTAACGCTTCATTTACCTCGTTCCAAGTTTCTCGCCCAAACTTATCCCCGCCCCTCTCTGTCATCAACTTATACTCACCCCCATCGCTTCCCTGACGG